>DASCML010000001.1:0-6372 GCA_036010925.1 Dehalococcoidia bacterium
CGATCCGCCAGCTTGTAGATCTTCGAAGAATCCGCGAGGTTCGCCTCGGCCAACTCCTCAGTCGTTCCTTCCAGCGAGCCGCCATTCATGATCAGGAGGTCGGCACGGCTCAGAATGACAGCATCCGACGGCCTAGGCTCGTACGTGTGAGAGTCGATCCCGGGAGTGATTAGACCATGAACGTATGCGCAGTTCCCGGCCACATTCAATACGATGCTTGTGAGCGGAGCGACCGTCGTCGCCACCCGTAGACGGTCGTCGTTTTCGAACGAGTTCTTTGTCCCTGTGAGCCCGTCTCCTACGGCGACGTCTATATCGTCGCCACCACACCCAATAATCAGGGCGATCAGGGCGAGAACGAGGGGCACCAACAAATAGCGGACCTTCATCAGTCCATTTCCCTGGTGAGGTATAACCAGCTTAGATGTGCGTCGACTGCACCTGCAACCAGTTGCAGGTAGAGGCTTTCGGAACGGCCGTGATATGTTTCGCCAACTGCAGGGAGGTGCGCAGTGGAGGCAGCCCTGGACGGTATGGATGGTGCGCGGCTCGATCGCATCACGAAGGTGATCGCTTGGGATATCGAGCAGGAACAATACGACGGTGCCGTTGTTCTCGTGGCCCGGCGGGGAAAAGTAGCCTATCACCAAGCCATCGGGTTCGCCGAGCGCAAGACACAGCGCCCCGCAACAATAGACGACGTCTTCTGCCTCTTTTCCGTTACGAAGACGTTCACCGCAGTTGCGTTGCTCCAATGCGTGGATCGTGGAGACATCCGGCTCTTCACTCCGGTGGCCGACGTAATTCCGGAGTTCGGTACCAAGGGCAAACAGCACGTCACCGTCGCCCAGCTCTTAAACCACACTGCCGGGCTGTCCTCAGACCTCCCAATGATGGATCCAGCCAAGATCGGCGACACGACCGCGGTGGCCCTGGCTGTAGCTGACCAGCCGCTAAAGACGACACCCGGGCGGATTGTCAGCTACAGCCCCGTGGGAGCCTTCGCTGTGCTGGGTGAGATAGTCCGGAGACTCGATGGGGGCAGCCGCCCCGTGCGACAGATCCTCGCCGAGGACATCTTCGATCCGCTCGAAATGACCAGCACCAGCCTCACGCTCCGTCCCGACCTGGCCGAGCGGCGCTCACCTGTCGTTGTTAGGGACTGGACGCCGGCGATCATTCCCCCAGAGGGCCTCGAGAATTTCAACCTGGTGCAGAGCGAAACCTACGAGATGCCCGGCGGGGGGGGCATAGGCACTGCTCAAGACCTCTTTCTCTTCGGGGAGATGCTTCGTCGCGGCGGCGAACTCAACGGGGTGCGGATACTATCTCCCGCTCTGGTCGACCTTGCCCTGCAGAACCACACCGGCTCCGAGGTAAACCACATCTTCGATGGGATGTGCGAGACGCATGGCTGGGCGCCGTTCCCTGCCTACCTGGGCCTCGGTTTCTTCCTGCGCGGCGAGGGTCTATTCCCGATGCCTTTCGGTGCCACAGCGTCGAGCAGAACATTCGGCGGCCTGGGCGCCGGCTCGACCATGTTCTGGGTAGACCCAGCACGTGATGTTACCTTCGTCTGCCTGACAACGGGCACGCTCGAGGACTCGAGCAACTTCGAACGGATGCACAAGCTCTCGGACCTAGCTTTGGCTGCCTTGACCGATTGAAGCTCGCATCTTTCGGCGCAACCTGAGACAGTCTTCTTCCCGCTGTTTGGCGATTTAACCGCGCCGAAAACTGCCGACGGGTTGCCGGGAGACTCATGGAAGAGCTGTTCGGCGTTCCAATGAACATGATTGCAGGCACCGCTGGGGGCCTGACGATCGCGATTCTCCTGCTCCTGGCTCTTGTTGCGATCCGCAATCCGGTCATGTTCAAGCAGGGTCTCCGAAACATCCCGAGACGGAAAGCCCAGACGACCCTGATTGTCTTTGGACTCATGTTGGCTACAGTCATCATGACCGCTGCCTTCGGCACCGGGGACACGGTCGCGAGTACTGCGACGGACGACTACTTCGACCTCCTCGGCGAAGTAGATGAGCTGGTCGAGTGGAATACCGACGACTTTCCGGCCGCCGAGGACGAACGCAAAATCCCGGCCGCGGAGCTCGAAAGGCTGCGGGCGGAGTTTGCGGGTGATACAGATGTTGAAGCGTTCCTGGGTGCGATCGTTGAAACGTTCTCGGTCGTCAATCAGCGGAACAACCTCAATGAGGCCAACGCGAACATCGTCGGCGTTGACCCGTCGCAGTTGGAGCCGTTTGGCGGCATCCCCGGTGGTGCTTCCAGCCTGGACGGCAACAAGGTGCTTCTTAACGAGGACCTCGCGGAGGCTCTCGATGCCCGAGTTGGAGACACGATTACTCTGCTGTTCGAGTTCCAGGGCTACGAAGCGGTCGTTGCAGAGATCGCTCCCAACTCCGTCCTGACCGGCCGATTCGATATCGGCTCCGAGGACCTGCCGGGGGCCATGGTCAATCTCGATTTTCTCAGGTCCATAAACGGCGGCGGAGACACCTACGACATCATCGCAGTCACCAACATCGGTGACGCCAGGGGAGGGCTCAGTCACAGCGACGCTGCTGAGATGAAGCTATCTGCGGCCCTCACAGGCACTCCGTTCGAAGCAAGCGCATTCAAAAAGGATGTCATCGACTTCGCGACACTGATCAGCAGCTTTTTCACGACGTTTTTCGTCGTCTTCGGTCTCTTCTCAATCTTCGCCGGGGTCCTCCTGATCTTTCTTATCTTCATCATGCTTGCGGCGGAGCGGAAACCTGAGATGGGAATGGCCCGTGCTGTTGGGGCCAAGAGGCGCCACCTGACCGAGTCCTTCCTTGCCGAAGGAATGGGGTACGACCTTTGCGCGGCACTCGTCGGACTGTTCACCGGAATGGTGGTCACGCTGCTCATGGTTACATTCGTGAATTCGACCGGCGAGACCGGCCTGGGCATCGATCTCCGCGTGACGTTCACCCCCCGGGGCCTGCTGACCTCATTCTGCGTGGGGGTAATCACGACGTTCCTGATTATCTTCCTCGCCTCGGTTCGGGCGGCCCACCTTAATATCGTGTCCGCGATCCGGGACATCCCGGAATCGAGGCCTCTCAACCCTGAGTTCTCAACATTCTTTGGCTTTCTTCGGGCAGCGGTGAACGTGTTCGCTTCCTTCGGCTTCGCCATGGCTTTCGGGATGCTTGGGGCCCGTATTTCGCCAGTCTTCTTCCTAGGTGCCTTCGTCGGCCTTGTAGGGCCGTTCATTTACGTGCTGAAAGGTAACAACTTCTACCTGCCGAAAGACGAACGACTTGTCGGCGGACGAATTCCTACCTGGCCTTTCTTCTTCGTCATCACGATTCCGTTTTACTTCTTGGCCTGGCTGCTGGTACGCGTCACCCGCGACCGCCGGCCGCGTTCCGTTCCTCTCTGGAGCATGGTGGTTGCGCTCCTACTTCCGCCAGTAGGGGTTGTATTCGCTTCTCTCCAGGACCGCGACCGCCCAATCGCCTGGGGAGCGGGGCTGGGCGTCCTCGGGGGTGTGCTAGGAGCGATCTGCATCGAGTGGGGCCTCTCGGCCGACAACACCTTCCTGTTCTCAGCCGGCACTTCCCTGATCCTCCTCGCCGTCGGCACTACGCTTCGCTACTTCCACATCCACGAGCGTGCTTCGATGTCATGCATCTCACTGCTGGCCCTGCTCTATTGGTTTCTCTCACCGGCTGGAGCGTTCGATTGGCTGATCGGTGAGATGGACGTTGGGTTCGAAATGTTCTTCCTGAGCGGCGTGGCGATGGTGGGCGCCGGGACCTTCATCATCACTTATAACGCGGACATCGCCCTGCCGGTCGCGGCCACGCTCGGAGCCAAGTTTGGACGTGTCGTGCCGGCAGTTAAAACAGCGATCGCGTACCCGCTAACCGCCCGCGTTCGCACCGGCCTGACGATCGCGATGATCGGGCTGATCATGTTCTCGTTGATCGTGTTTTCCACGGTCAATTCGAACTTCGCACGGATCTTCCTGGGCGATGATGCCAAGGGCGGATTCGACAACATGGTGATAACCAACAGTAACAACAAGGCGGATAGTCTCGAGAAGGAACTGGATCTGGCCGGGGTCGATACCGGGCCTCTCGCGGCGATCGCGGAAACGCGCTGGGCGGGCTTCGATGAAGTTCAAATTGCCGACCCCGACTGGGGCGGCGAAGACTCGGACGGGCAGTATAAACGTTATGTAATACTTGGCGGTGACTCCACCTTCCTCACCGAGAACAGCATCGGCCTGAAGTACATTGCAGTCGGCTACGACAGCGAGGAGGCAACGTGGGAGGCGGTCGCCGCCGATGCGAACTTGGCGATCATCGACGGAGAGCTGGTCGACAACGACGGTGGACCCGGCTTCCGAGATGAGGACATCCTCGTCCTCGACGTCGTTCTGTCGGACGGGTTCGAGCCGTTCGAGCTCACGTTCTTCGACCCAGCCAGCGGTGCCGAGACCACAGTTACGGTGGTTGGCCAAATGGAGGACTCCGCTTCGGTCTTCTTCAGCTCCATCGTGGTCAACCGGAGCACCCTAATGACCGCCTTCCCGGGGGCGGAGGCGCAAGTCTGGTACCTGAAGCTCGAAAGTGGTGCGGACAGCCGTGAGTACGCTAGGACGGTCGAGTCCGCGCTGGTACAGGCGTCGGCTGAGTCCCTCGACAAGCTGCTCGACGATCGGCGCACCGCACAGGCCGGTTTTCTGCTTCTTTTCCAGGGGTTCATGGGACTCGGGCTGATCATCGGCATCGCAGCACTCGGCGTGGTCGCGTTCCGGGCAGTCGTGGAACGACGCCAGCAGATCGGCATGCTTCGAGCGATCGGCTATCAACGCTCGATGGTGGCTCTCAGTTTCCTCTTCGAATCCGGGTTTATCGCTCTCTCCGGGATCCTACTTGGACTCGTCATGGGAGTCAGCTTCGCCTGGGTCCTGTTTACATCCGGTACCGTCGGCGAAGAGGCAAGGGGATTTGAATTCACCGTGCCGTGGGTCCAGATTTTCTTGATCTGTGGGCTCGCTCTCGCGGCCTCGCTAGTCATGACTTACTTCCCGGCCCGGAGCGCCGCCGGCGTGGAAGTAGCGGAGGCGCTCCGCTACGAATGAGCGGCCTCACCTTATCCGAGCTTGAGTGCGAGAAGGACCGCCGGATCCCCGAAACCGACAGGTATCAACAGAGTGTCCTCTGTGAAGGCCGGTCATGCGTTGATACCGCCGGGTGCCTGATACGACCACACTCTGTCGCCGGTGGCGCGCTCGAACGCCATTCCTCCATCGACCGGTTGAAGCCATGGTGGAAGAAGATGGTCGAGTCGCCTGATCCCTCGGTCTCGTAGTAGATCTGTTCGCCGCGTCGCAGTTGCTAGCATATGGCACGTGAACTCCCCGGTCGCATCGGCCATAGGGGATTCTAGTTGTCCTCCCGCCCGCTCGGCCAAGAATCTGACCAGGAGCGGGTGGCGAAATGGAACACAGCCGCAATAACTCCGAAACATCTTCGAAACGAACGGACCTTACCGTTGTGCAATAAACAGGCTGGAGATGGGAGTCTCCCGTTCAGCCGCGCGTGAGGTGAGAGAGCATATGACGAGCGTCTACAGAGCCGAGTACATCTGGATAGACGGCACGGAGCCTACGGAGAAGCTTCGCTCCAAGACCAAGGTAATCCCGGTCGGCACCGAGCCGCCGATTTGGGGCTTCGACGGTTCAAGCACGAACCAGGCACCAGGAGCCAACTCGGATTGTGTCTTGCGCCCCGTGTTCACGTGCCCGGACCCGCTACGCGGCGGGGACAACGTCCTCGTGATGTCTGAGGTACTGCTCACCAACATGACCCCCCACCCAACCAATACCCGCGCAGCCTGCGCCGAAGTGGCTGAGAAATTCGCCTCGCACGAACCGCTGTTCGGAATCGAGCAGGAGTACACATTCTTCGACGGTATCAAACCGCTCGGCTGGCCGGACAACGGCTTCCCCGCTCCCCAGGGTGGTTACTACTGCGGCGTCGGGGCCGACGAGGTCTTCGGCCGCGATGTTGTCGAAGCCCACACGACGGCGTGCATCGAGGCTGGTTTGAGCATCTCCGGGACCAATGCCGAGGTGATGCCAGGGCAGTGGGAGTTCCAGATTGGGCCCGTCGCCCCACCGCTGGTGGCAGACGAGGTCTGGGTTGCCCGCTGGCTGCTCTATCGGATAGCTGAAGAGTTCGGGGTCAGCGCCACGCTCGACCCGAAGCCGGTGAAGGGCGACTGGAACGGCGCCGGCGCCCACACGAACTTCTCAACAAAAGAGATGCGTGAGTCCTACGAGCCGTGCGAGGCTGCGACCTTGGCACTGGA
>DASCML010000002.1:0-9810 GCA_036010925.1 Dehalococcoidia bacterium
CTCTTCGTTCACAATCCCCAACTCATAGGCCCTTGCGGCTGACATATGTCGGCCCGTCAGCATGTAGCCCATCGCATTCTTGAGAGGCATTTGCCTGGGCAACCGGTGCACTCCCATCGCGCCTGCCATCAGCCCTCGCAAGGGCTCGGGAAGACCAAGTTCGGCGTGGTCGGCTGCGACAATGACGTCGCAGGCCATCGCCATCTCGAAGCCTCCGCCGAGCGCGAACCCGTTTACCCGGGCGACGAGTGGCTTGAAGAGATCAAAACGATTGGTGATGCCACCAAAGCCACCATTCCAACGCGAAACCGGCCGGTCCTCCGGCGCGAGGCGGGACATCTCGGCGGTGTACTTGAGGTCGTTGCCGGCGCTGAACGCCCTCTCCCCTTCGCCGGTCAGTACACCGATCCAGAGGTCATCGTCTTCTGCGAACTCGTCCCAGATTGCCGCGAGTTCGGCGTTGGCTGGCGCATGCAGCGCGTTCATTACCTCAGGCCTATTGATTGTCACGGTGAGCACGTGGCCCTGTTTCTCAGACTTGCAAAACTCTCCGGTCGCCATGTCAGTTGCTCCTCGGCAGTGGGGTGCTGCAAATCTTACTCAGCGGTCGGCTCTTCTTGCCACAGGAGGCTTCTTTGCCGCGAGATCTACAGACGTCAGGTCAGGACCAGCGTCCCATCGGCGTCCCCGGCTTTGAGCTGCGCCAAGGCTTCGTTTGCCGAGGTTCTCGGCACCTCCGACACAGCTGTCCGGATTGGTATCGACGCGGCCAGGTCGAGGAACTCGTTTGCGTCCTCACGAGTGAAGTTCGCCACGCTCCTGATGCTTCGCTCCCACCACATATCCTCGTAGGAGAATTCCGGAACCCGGTCCAGATGAATGGCATTGACGGCGACGGTTCTTCCCCTCCCGAGAGCCTTCAGAGCTCTCACGACAGCATCGCCCACCGGGGCGAAGGTCACGGCGGCATCGAGCGGCGCGGGGATTTCGTCTTCGTACCCACCCGACCACACAGCTCCCAGAGCTAGCGCTCTCTCCTGCTCCTTTTTCGATCGCGTACAGACGAAAACCTCGCAGTCCCAGTGCCTAGCCACCTGGACGGCGAGGGACGCCGAGGCCCCAAAGCCAAAGAGTCCCAGTCGCTCACCGGGAGCGATTCCTGAAACCCGAAGCGAGCGGTATCCGATGACGCCACCACAGAGAAGCGGTGCTGCTGAGAGGTCGTCGAAGTCCGCTGGAATCGGAAGAGCAAAGTCTGCCAGGACCGTCGTTAGCTCGGCGTAGCCACCATCCCGGTCCCAGCCGGTGAACACGGCCTCTGCACAGAGGTTCTCCAATCCGCGTTGGCACTCCGAACATCGGCCGCAAGTCCCGGCGAGCCACGCCACTCCCGCCCGCTGACCGACCGACCAACTAGTGATGCCGTCCCCAACAGCAGCTACCTTGCCCACGACCTGGTGGCCAGGGATAACTGGCAGCCGGTGTGGCTCTATATCGCCTTCCACCAACTGCAGATCTGTACGGCAGACTGCGCACGCCGAGACCTCGAGTAGAAGTTCCCCGCGCCCGGGCTCGGGGTTTGTAAGCGAAGACCGGATAAGCGGGCTCGACTCGATGACGGCAGGGCGGCGAAGAACAAGTCCTTCCAACGGCCACCTCTCGTAGACAGCGTCTCCAAGCGACCCCGAGGCGCTCGGCGAAAGCTATGCGCGTTCCTTGCTATCGAATTCGACCTTCTTGTGGGAGCCGTCACAGAAGGGCTTGTTATCTGAGGCTCCGCAACGGCAGAGCACGAAATTACTGCCTTCGACCTTGAACTGATTCCCATCGACATCGGCAAGTTCAACCTCGCCGGTAATCAGATATGGGCCATCGTCACGCACTTTAACCGTCACTTCCGCCATGAAGCACCCCAGACGTTGATGTTTACCAGACTAGCAGCAGTCTTAGTCAACGTTGAGAGATGCGGCCCGATAGTTTGGCCTATCCTTTAACCATTATGAGGCAGACCGGTCTCGCTTCGATTGCAGCAGGGTTCTTACTGCTCCTGGCTGCCGCGTGCTCGGACGACTCGCCGAGCGGAGCAGTTCACGTGATCGAGGCAGATGGGACGATTGGCCCGATCATGGACAGGTTCCTCGACCGTGCCATCAGCCGGGCAGAAAACAGCAACGCCAAGTTGGCCGTGATCCGACTCGACACGCCTGGGGGGCTGAACTCATCGATGCGAGAAATCGTTCAGCGCATAGAGCGTGCGGACGTACCGGTAGCCGTCTATGTCTGGCCGCCGGGAGGACGGGCAGCAAGCGCCGGAACGTTTATCACAATGGCCGGGCACATTGCGGCGATGGCACCGAGCACCTCGATCGGAGCCGCCTCGGCGATCAACCTGGATGGCAGCGACATCGAGGGGGCCCTTGGGCGCAAGGTTGAGAACGATGCTGTGGCCTTTATCCGGGGAATTGCCGAGTTGAGGGGGCGCAACGCTGACTGGGCCGAGGAAGCGGTGAGGGACGCAGTCGCAGTCAACCAGTCGGAGGCCGTCGAGTTAAACGTCGTAGACTTCGTTGCAAACGACATCAAGGATCTTCTGGCCCAAGCAGAAGGGCGGAGCTTTGAATTGCGGCCGGGGGTGAGCGCCACGCTCACAGGCCTTGACGACGCGCCCCGAGTGTCGACCGGGATGACTATCTGGGAGAAGTTCCTCGGCTACGTAGCGGACCCCACACTGGCTTCTCTCCTGATCTCGATCGGCGTACTGGCGATCATCATCGAAATAGGGAGTCCCGGCCTAGGAATCCCGGGCGCCATAGGCGTGATGTTCATATCGCTCGGATTCCTCGGCTTTGGTGTACTGCCAGTCGATGCAGTGGGACTCGTGCTCCTTCTTCTTGGGATCGTATTGATAATCAGCGAGATGTTCGTCTCGGGGGGAGTCCTCGGGGGGATAGGCACCGTGGCCGTGATTCTCGGCACTGTGATTGCGTTTCGAGATACCCCGTCCGACTTACGCCCGCCCATCTGGGTGTTCGTGGTGGGCGCCATCGCTCTCGCTTCGGCGCTCGCACTTGTCAGCCTCGCGGGAGCCTGGATCAGACGCAGCACCGATGGAGGTGCCCCCACCCTCGTCGGGAGACTCGCGGTCGCGCGAACCAACCTCGGACCCGACGGATGGGTATTCATCGACGGCGAACGGTGGCAGGCTGTTCTGGAAGGTAAAGAAGCGGCCACTACCGGAGATCGAGTGAGAGTGACCAAAGCCGACGGCCTTCGGCTCCACGTCACAAGAGAGGACGAAGAATGACTTCAAATCCCAGTTCCAACGATCCACCAATCGACATACCAAGCGGGTTCGGTGCGAAGCTAATCCGCTGGTTTCTGCTCGGTCTTGGCGCCATCCTCTTGGTCCCGCTGTTTCCGTTCTACATCCGAATCGTCAAAGAGTATGAACGCGGGGTCATCTTTAGACTCGGTCGGCTGATAGGGGCCAAGGGTCCGGGCCTGTTCTTACTCCTGCCGATCGTCGACAAGATGGTGACCGTGGACCTACGTACGATCGTGCTCGATGTCCCCTCACAGGAGGCAATCACACGGGACAACGTGACCATGAAGGTGAACGCGGTGATTTACTACCGGGTGACCTCTCCGTCCATGGCCGTAACCCGAGTCACCGAGTTCGGGCGGGCTACGTCTCAGATTGCCCAGACCACGCTCCGTTCAGTTCTCGGACAGTCAGAACTGGACGAGATCCTCGGCGAGCGTGAAAAGATCAACCAGGAGCTCCAGAGGATCATCGACGAGCAGACCGAGCCCTGGGGCATCAAAGTCAGCGGCGTCGAAGTCAAGGACGTAGAGCTGCCAGAAGCGATGCAGCGCGCCATGGCCCGCCAGGCAGAAGCCGAGCGAGAGCGGCGCGCGAAGGTTATTGCCGCAAATGGCGAATTCGAAGCGAGTGCGCGCTTGAGCGAGGCAGCGAACGTCATGGGTCGCGAGCCGATGACCCTTCAGCTTCGCCTCCTCCAGACGATGTCCGAAATTGCAACGGAGAAGAACAGCACCATCGTGATGCCCGTGCCGATTGAACTCCTCCGCTTCTTTGCCAGTGAAAGCGGCAATGCCGACGAGTAGTAGCTGCCCGGATCTCTCTACGGCACATGAGCGCTGAGTCGGGGCTCCCGTTAGCCAGACGGGCAGGCTACCCTTGCCGTACTTCGCCGGAGGTGCCGCAGATCCATGTTGTCCAGACCACTCAGGTTCGCTCTTCAGTCCTTCGTAGCCTCATCCGCTGATGACTGGCGTCAAAAGGCGAAAAAAGCAGAAGACCTCGGATACTCCACGTTCCACCTTGCCGACCATTACATAGGCCCGGGCCCCGCGCTCGAATCCACGGGCCACCCGGCCCAGGAGGTGGCGGCCGTGCCGGCCATCGCCGTGGCGGCCGAGGCAACCAGCACAATTCGGGTGGGATGTCGCGTTTTCTGCGTTGACTACCACCACCCGGTGGTACTCGCGAAGGAGGCAGCGACCCTGGACTTCTTTTCCGGAGGGCGGCTGGAGCTGGGACTCGGCGCCGGCTGGCTTCGGGGCGAGTACGAAGCGATGGACGTGCCATACGACCCGCCGCTGGAACGAATTGACAGGCTCGCCGAGCTCATTGAGATCGTAAAGGGTCACTCGAGCGGTTCTCTCCTGTCGGTGGAGGGTCAGCGTTGGACCGTCAAGGGATTCTCGGGGCTGCCCAGTCCAATACAGAAGCCACACCCCCCGATCATGGTTGGGGGCGGAAGCAAGAAGGTGCTCCAGCTCGGAGCCCGCGAAGCGGATATCGTAAGCCTGAACTTCAACAACCGAGCCGGAATGATCGGGCCGGATGGCATCAAGACTTCCACAGCAGAGAAAACGGCGCACAAGATCTCGTGGATTCGCGAAGCAGCAGGCGACCGCCTGGCGAACATGGACATTGAAATCGGTGCTTACTTCACCGTCGTAACTGACCAGGCAGACGCCGCAGCATCAGCTATGGCTGGAAACTTCGGGATCAGCCCCGAGGAGATGAAGCGTCATCCGCACGCTCTGATGGGATCTGTGGATGAAATCTGCGACGAGATTCTACGAAGGCGTGAGGAATACGGGATCAATTACGTGACGGTGAGCGACGGAAATCTCGAGCCTTTTGCGCCTGTTGTTGCGCGACTCAGCGGCAGCTAGGCTCATGCCGCGACCTGCATGACTGCCCAGTCGGGGAGGGGTCGGGGGCCGAACGAGGCGGAACCGGTTATGGGCGGGTTGAGCACTCGTGGCTGAAGCAAAAGTCGACGAGGGAGCGGGAGTAACGCCCGGCCGTCCCCGGGGTGGCGGCCTGACGCTGGCGACTTTCGTAGCCTTCCGCGAACCGAGCTTCAGCCTTCTTTGGGTAAACACCTTTAGCTTCGCCTTGGTCCAAGGGATTCAGCGGTTTGCCTTCGTTTGGCTCGCGCTGGAGCTAAGCGAAGGCAACAGGGCACTCGGACTTGTGAGCTTCGCACTGGGAATCCCGGTACTTTTCATCTCGATCCCCGCGGGTGTTTTGTCGGACAGGGTGGACCGCAGGCAGCTTCTTTTTGGAAGCCAGCTGCTGATTCTCCTCGTCACTGCCGTGGCGGCCGTGTTCATCTTCGTAGATCTCATGTCGGTGGCGGCCGCAACCGGACTTGCGCTGGTAGTGGGCGTTGGGATCGCTCTCGGAATGCCCGTCCGTCAGGCAATCGTGCCTTCGATCGTGCCGCCGGAACGATTGATGAACGCCATCACCCTCAACAGCCTCGGGATGAATGTCTCCCAGATGATTGGCCCGGCAATAGGGGGGGCGAGCATCGCCATCTGGGGAATCGGAGGGTGCTTCGTTGTCCAAACGGTCCTCCTGCTTGCGAGCATGTTCACGCTCCTACCGCTTCGAGTGCCTCCGCCGGCAGGAGCGGCACAGGAGGCCCGAAGCCTGCGGGGAAACATCGCTGAAGGCTTCGGCTTCGTGGTCAAGACCGGCGGCATCAGGGTGCTCTTCTTGCTCCTGCTGGTGATGGCACTCTTCATCACCGGGCCCTGGCAGGCGTTGTTGCCCAAGATTGCCAACGACAAACTTGGGGCCGAAGCGTTTGGCGCAGCGATGCTCTTCGCTGCCTTCGGAACTGGAATGATCGCCGGATCACTTGCGTTAGCGTCGATTCCGGAGCTCCGGAACGCCGGCGGCTGGTTCGTGTTCACGATGGTATGCGGTGGCGTGTTTGTGGCCGCGGTCGGATTGTCTGAGTTCTATTCCGTAACGATAGTGCTGATGCTGCTGGGCGGAATCGTCGCCGGGTTCTTCATGAATCTGAACCTGACACTGATCCAATCGCACACCCCGGCACCGGTCATGGGCCGCGTCATGGCCATATACACCCTGTCATTCATGGGTGGTGCGCCTTTTGGCGCCCTTCTTGCCGGCGGCGCAGCAGATCTGATCGGACCCGGAGAGTGGTTCGCGGTCTGCGGCGCGATAACTGCGGTGACCGCGCTCACGGTGCTTCTCACTCAACCTGGCATTCGCAGGCTTTCCTCCAACCCGGGGGACAGCTAGCGGAAGGCCGGGATCACACGCTCGGCAAACGTCTCCATCGACTCCACGAACTCGGGTATTCCTTCCCGGGGAAAGTCGGAGACGAGATAGTCGAGTCCGGCATCGCTGTACTCCCCAAGCGAGGCCATCACGCGGTCGACCGAGCCGAAGAGCCCAGAGCTCGCACCTTCGTCTTTGATTTTGAAATCGACGCTGGTGTTCATTGCCAGCAGCGGGCGCTGCTCACGGCCAAGACTCTGGCAGGCCTCGTCGAAGGAGTCCACGCGACGGCGCAGCCTGTCGGTGCCGATATGGAGCGGAAACCAGGCGTCCCCCATTTTGACCGCTCTTTCCATCGCCGCCCGGCTGTTCCCGCCGATCCACAAAGGTATCTTCGGCCTCTGAACCGGGGCCGGCTCATACTTTATGTCTCTGAAGTCGACGAAGCGACCACTGAAGGAGTGAGGTCGTGGAGTTTCCCAGAGGTACTGGACCACTCGAAGGTACTCGTCGGTGCGAGGTCCGCGATTCCGAAATGGCACACCGAGGGCCCTGAATTCCTCCTCCATCCAACCGCTAGAGGCACCGAAAATCAACCGTCCCCCAGACAGGCAGTCCGCCGTTGCGAGTGAGCCCGCCAGGTACACGGGGTGCCGATAGGGAATGATGATCACTCCAGTTCCAAGTTTCACAGAAGTAGTCACGCCAGCAAGAAATCCGAGCACCGACAGCGCTTCATAGAACTTGTCTCTGGCACTGCTCGTGTCCGACGTCGGTACCGCGAGATGGTCTCCCAGCCAAAGGCTCTCGAACCCGAGCTGTTCGGCCCGTCGAGCCACCGCAAGAATTGCCTCAGGAGACGCCGAGTCCCCCCAATGCGGAATGCGGGCGCCAAATTTCAATAGCTTCCCCGAATCGAATGCCGATCACGAAGGCTCGGCCAAAGGTAACGTTCGCTGGCGGGCAGCGAACGCCTCCGTCGGCGACCACTGGCCACCGAGGCCGGCAAACGCTAGTGTCGCAAGCCCAGACACTACAATGGAGGTTCGACAAATGACCAGGGAGTTCTGGACAAGCGGCCTCGGAATGCCATCTGAGGTCGCAAAGCAGGCGGCCGCGGCCGAAGCAGCAGGATGGGACGGGTTCGCGATCCCTTACGCGTCCGTAATGGCGGCGGATCCGTTCGTGTGCCTGACGGTCGCTGCAGCTGCGACGTCGACGATTCAGCTCGGCACTTGGGTAGCCACGCCAGCCTCTCACACGCCAGCATCGCAGGCGGGCTCCATAAAGACGGTACAAGTTGAGTCAGGGGGAAGAGCGGTGCTCGGCCTCGGAAGGGGCGACTCGGCGCACGCCTACATCGGCATGTCACCCGCGCCGCCCGCCTTTTTTGAGCGCTACGTGAGTCGCCTCCGCAATTACCTCCAGGACACACCTCAGCCGTTTGACCTCGACCTCGACGGAGGAAACCACTTTCGTCCCATCGACCGGCTCAAGCTAAAACAGGTGCCCGAGGACGCTCGGTTCGGTCGGGGGATGAGAGGGATTACGCCAGTACCGCTAGATATCGTGGGCACCGGGCCAAAGGTCCTCGGAATCGCGGCCCGACACGCGGACACGGCATCCCTAGCCGTTGGAGCGGAACCGGCACGGGTTGAATGGGCGCTCGGTGTCGTACGCGGTGCGCGCGAGGAGGCAAGCGTGACACGTCCGACCAGCATTGGCTGCTGGGTCCCGTTGGCTGTGACAGAGGACCGGGAAGAAGGGCACCGACTGTTGAGCGGGGTGGTGGCGTCGATGGCGCGATTTACGGCTATGCATGGCCGAGCGAACGACTCGGTGTCAGACCGTGACCGGACAGTCTATGAGCAAATCCACGACGCATATGAAATGCACGCACATTTCCAGGAGGGCTCTCCTCAATCTCGCAAACTAACTACGGAGTTCACCGAGCGATTCGCAGTCATTGGCCCGCCCGACGAATGTGTCCGTCGCGTAAGGGCGTTGATGGAACTCGGTATCGATCGTTTCCGGATCACGAGCCCCACGCCGGACCGCTTCGCATCTGAGGTTCTACCGACCCTCAAGTGAACCGCCTCAGGTAGCAGGTCTATGTACAGGCAGTTACTAACGGGTTGGCCCTAATCGACCCCGAACTTCGTGGCAAAGACTTCACTGCTGCCGGGTACGAGCGTGACAAAGAAACATGCACGACACAGCGAGGCGGGACAGTTCATGGAAGACTCGGACAGACTCATCGAGAGCGCATCGTTTCAAAGTTCGCTGGCGGTGAGCGGCCCGTTCCCGAATTCCGAGAGCACCAGTGGAAGGGCAGAGGCTTTGCCTTCGCAGCTCCTTTCAGCACGTTCGCATATCTTGGCTGGCGACTGACCGACACGATCGACCTCGCTGACCGGTAGATTTCGCTTCCGCTCTTCATTTCCGAGGTTCACAACGCCCACGGGCTCTCCCTGTACACGCTGGTCCTCTGAAATGTTGACGTTGCCACCGAGTTCAGTGGCTAATCCCCGTCGAGAATCGTTGCCACTGTGTCCAACGTGACTCCGTACTGTGCCAGCAAATCGAAAAGTGCTTTGAACGACTCGGGATTCCGCACGTAATCGAAAGGATGTGTCACGAACCCTATGACCTCGTCCGACTTCGCGTTCGCCAAGGCGGATTCGATATCATCCAGACTCGCCTCGATTGAGCGATCGAGAGAGTAACCCTGGTAGAAGACCTGCGTCACCGTGGTCCCCCGGTATTCCTGCAGCATTGGTACGGACATCAGGCCCCCACCATCCTGACCGCTACCGCCGGTGGCGTATGCCAGGTCCGGGTGCCAGTCCGTGTCCTCATCCGTCATACCTGCAGTGACAGGTCCGCCACGCCGAGAAACCGCCTGCAGCAAGGCGACAGCGTCGTCGACAGTCCCCCTGTAGTCCTCGCGGTGCTGGTAGCCGACTGCATTCGTGTACCCATCCCAGGCGACATGACTCACTCCGTGATGATGTAGCGCTATCTCATGACCCGTAGCCTCCCACCCGCGCATTTCCGTCAGGCTCTCCGCGTTGGCGAGAGCGTATTTCGGCCATTGAGGTTGGAATTCCAACGTGAGTCTGTGGCCGTGTAGGTCAGCCAGTTGAATGAGAGCCCTCAGCATGGGCCATTCTTCCTCCACGCTTTCACTGTCGGTCGAGTGGCCGGACGTTTCGGCATGAACTACAAAGAATACG
>DASCML010000003.1:0-7199 GCA_036010925.1 Dehalococcoidia bacterium
CATCATCCCGAGGCGCCGAGAACTCAAACGACAGCGTGGGACCGGAAGCCAACAGGTCGGTGATCTTAGTCATAAGTTGATTCTCGACCTCGCCGCACGCGAACGTAAAGCTCGCTGCTGGCGTGCCATGATCGCCAAACACCTCTCGCGAGGCCGTTTATGTGCTGATTCAATGGCCGCAGCAGATGAGTTATTCGGGTCTCAATGTCTCATCGCTCGGAATCTGGGTCGAGGTGATCCAACACCAGCTTGGCGTTACTAGCTCCGCAATAGCCGCCAGCACAATCTTCGTCGGCACACGCCCCGGCCCCGCGCGAGGTGGCAGCCGCACGGAGGATGTGCCGAACACCGTCACGGCCACCGGGATGCTGGCCGGCGGGCCAAAGTTCACGTACCCGTAAACAATGGGGATGGGGGCGCAGCGGACAACAGCATCAACGTTCACAGTACCGACATCACCCTGGATGGCCCCGGGGCGACCGGGCCTCGTTCGCATCCCGCTGCGCCCCATTCGAGTCGACCGAACCCGATCTGGGAACCGACCGGGGTTGGATGGTAGAGGCCGACTTCGTAGGTCCGATCCGCCAGGGGGCGCCTTTTCAACTGATCAACTTCGCTGACGGAGTCAGGTACATGAGGTTCATCGACGCAGCCTAGAGAAGCATCGCTGAGCGTCGAAAGATCGACATTGGAGGAAGTACGGCCAGCCGCGCTTAGAGCTTGTTCGACGGGCGAAGTGCCCTAAAGGCCGGCGTGGAGTTCGCCCAGACCTACTAGGTCACCCGGTACACGACGTCGCCCGAGCGGCAGCGCTCGGCCACTTTGGTACCCACTGAAGCGCCTGCTCCTGCCTCTTCAACGCCGTTGCGCTCGATCTGGAGCGATTCGATCTTCTGCTCGAAGTCGGTCGTATGACCTTTGACCTGAATGGTGTCACCGACGCTCAGAGTGGCTTCTAGGTCGATCCCCACCACCCCTATCTTTGCGAAGTAAGTGCTAACCACTCCAATTCGCTCCTCTGCCATTGCGCACCTCCACGTGTTGGGACTCTGACTGCTCTCAATCTGAGTTGTACCAAACGCGTCAAGCTTTCGCGGCGCGACGGCCAGGATTAGCGGAATTTTGCCCTCACATCGTCAGGAAGCTCAACCGAGCGCCCCTCCCTAGTATCCATCCACACCCAGTGGTGAACGAAGGTGGCGATCCGCCGATCTGAAGCCTCGGACCTGATTGCGAACTCTTGCGTGAAGCTTCGCTCCTCGAGGTCGGTAGTCTGCACGTCAACGACTGCTCCCTCCTCCCAGGAAAGCGGTGAGTGGTAAGTGGCGTGGGTCTCGGTCTGAACGGCTACCACATGGTCGGGCTTAGCTATTTCCACGTGCTTCTCGAATTCGGCGTATGCGAGCTCCGTCAGCGAAAGGAGCACCCCGGCATGCACGTATCCGGTAGCAGCAAACGTATCGGTGTGCCTAGTTGGAAAGGTGACGCTGAAGACCACGGCTCCATTCTAGTCGTTCGGTCGAGCCGTCTCGAACAACGGTGTAGGGCCGCGGTCCCCGGCAAGCTCCCGCAAACGATATGCCAAATTCGGAGGACGGCTAGAGCAAAACGACTATCACGGGGAGGGGAAGGTGGCGCGCGTGTCACTGCCGCAGAAAGTAGTGAGAGCGAATGCGGAATGAAGCGTTCCGCTCCCCCTGAGACAACTCAATCTACCCGGCTCGAGATGTCTCCCTCAGACGAACGGCGAGGATCCCCCCTTCCGAAACTCGAGCCTGGCGACTCGCCACCATGACAAATGACCGTCACCACCAACCAGTCTCCGTCGCGGACAGGTCGACAAGGGGGCGTTTCAGGTCCGCCGGGTGGCCGAGTCTTATGCGGCACCGTCGCCGAAGACCCTCAGCTTCGAGACCCCCATCGGCGGCCGGCCAATTCTCCACTAGCCGTTCGAACTCATGCCGGGTGCGAGGGGCCGCCTAGGATTCAGGCTCGGTGCTGCTCGCAACCAGCCAATCTGGCTCGCGTCTTTCTGCGAACGCGCGGGCACCCTCCTCGGTTTCCCGTGAGACGGACGCGGCTGCCCGGGCCAGCGCGACGCCCTCCATCGAACGGGCAAGAGGATCGTTGAGTCCCTGCCAGAACAGCCTTTTGATATGCCGCAGGGTTGATTGCGGCCCGCGTGCAAGCCTTTCGGCATAGTCTCTCGCCTCGGTCATTAACCTGTCTGCCGGAACAACCCGATGAACAAGCCCGATCTCCTCGGCTTGGCGGCCTTCGTAAGTCGTGCCGAAAGCAACCATGTCGTAGGCCCGGGCGAGGCCGACGATCTTCGGAAGGTACCAGAGGCCTGCACTCGGCACGATGCCGCGGTTGACGTGCCAGTCGCCCATTCGCGCTGTTTCGGCTGCCACCCGAAAGTCGCACGCCAGCGCGATGTCCAACCCGGCGCCAACCGCTATCCCATTGATGGCCGCAATGGTCGGCTTCTCACACTGCTGCAGACGAACCGCCATCGCTCCGGCCGGCGCTGGGTTTGCACTACCAACCCCGATCGTCGTCGGTCCACGGCGCATATCTAGGCCAGCGCAAAACCCCCGACCCTCACCGGTGATGATGATGGCCCGAACATCGGAGGCGGTCTGCGCGGAGTCGAGTGACGAATTAATCCCGGAAGTGATTCCCCGTGTGAGCGCATTCAATCTCTCCGGGTAAGCGAGCGTGATTGTTGCGACACCGGTACCCGTATCGACTTCGTAACGGACGAATTCGGATGACACTGTCAGACCTCACATTCGGGACTCTCTCAACAACTCGGCGCTTTTCTGCGACCTGCTGCACCAAGAAGCCGGTCCGGTTAGGGAACTCATCCGATCCTAGCCGGACCGCTGGTGTTTGCAACGGGGTCCCCCAGTGGGCTAGAGCCTCCGCCGAGATAAGTTTACTGCCATCTCTTGATACCATCGCTCGGTCGGCCGCGATGCAGGAGGTGCGTGATGCTGGGTAAGTCGTTTCTTGTTCTCGCGATCGTTTTGTCACTTGGGTTGGCTGCAATTGTTGTCGGATGCGAAGGCGACGACGAACTGACGCTCGAAGAATATTTCGACCGATTCCAGAAGATCAGTGACGAGCGAACAGCCGAAATAGACTCGCTCGGTAGTCTCGATCTCTTCTTGGACGAGGACGATCTGGACGGGTTCCGTGACGCCTTCAAAGAGGCCGCCGAGATCTCGGATAAGAAGATTGCCGAGGTGGCCGACCTCAACGCACCTTCAGAGGCAGCGCACAGGCACAACGAATTCGTGAGCGCAGGTCAAGCGATGTTCGACGAACTCGACAAGATCATCGAAGCGATGGAAGACGCGGACACTCTCGAGGAGGTGATTGACGTGATGATTGAAGCGGGGACGAAACCGTCCGAATTCAGCGTGATCGAGGCCCGTTTCGATGACGCCTGCTGGGAGCTTCAGGGCGTGGCGGAGGACGCCGGCATTGACGTCGACCTCGAATGCAGTAGCGATGAAGATGAATTCGAATGATCGGCGTGGTGGTCGTCAGCTTTAGCTGAGACCGTACTCAGAGGCGAATCTTTCGATCGCTCGGATGTGATCCGCTGGCGTTGGCAGTTCCTGCCCCATCGTGTTAACCGACAGGTGGGTTGCACCGACTTCCTGCCAGCGGCCAGCCAGGGCGACAGCACCGGCGGGATTTCCCTTCCCCGTTGAAACTCGCGCCTCGACACCGATTTCCCCTCGGTCACGGTCAGCTCGATCAGCGGCAACGTGTATGCGGGCCAAGCCTTCGGCAAGCTGTTCAGGGTCCCGGTATTGCGGGAACCAGCCATCCGCGATGCGGCCGATTCGGTCAAGGACTGAGTCTGACATCCCGCCCATCCAGACGGGAATGGATCGCCCGGGCGGAAGTGGGTTGATACCCGCTTTCACGATCTTGGTGTACTGACCGTCGTATGAAATCGAAGGCTCACCCCAGAGCGCACGAAGGACTTCCACCTGCTCCTCGACCCTGCGGCCACGGTCGTGGAAGTTCTCGCCCAACGCCTCATATTCGACCGGGTTCCAGCCGACGCCGATGCCAAGCCTGAATCTCCCCTCGCTGAGGACGTCGATCTGAGCCGTCTGTTTTGCGACGAGGGCAGTCTGCCGCTGAGGGAGAATAATGACGCCCGTGACCAACTCAACGCTTCGGGTGATGGCGGCCATGTATCCGAAGAGCACGAAGGGCTCGTGGAACATCGTCTCAGAGGTATAAGGGCCACGGAATCCACCCGGCCTGTCGGGGTCGGCTCCCAAAACATGGTCGTAGGCGAGGATATGGTTGTAGCCGGCGGCCTCCGCAGCCAGCGTGTAATCGCGGATAGCCGAAGGATCGGCCCCTATTTCGGTCTGGGGGAAAACTACACCAACGCGCATGGTGACCTCCGCTCCGGAATATGTGGCGCCCTTGTGCGCCCGGTTGTTGGACTAAAGCCCCGAAAGAAACTCAATCATCGGAGGATCATAGCGCAGCCCGGAAAGATTGCCCCTTCCCGGGCCCGGAACGCATCAGGGAGCTGACTCGGCCGCCAAATTCGAAGTGGAGCGGACATACACGGCCAGAGAGAGAGAGAGAGAGAGAGAGAGCAGCACCCCTGAGACCCCCATGAGCGTTTGTTCCACAGTGCCCGGGACGTCCTCCCAAAGCATGGGGGCGGTACGCAACGGCCAGGAAATCACCGCCAGGAGAACGGACAGATTAAGGAGCGCGGGCCATGGCACAGCTCCTGGACCGAAGTGGGCGAGAACGAGGTGGCCCATCGCCAAGATTAAGGGAGCGATGAAGCCGAGGAGAAAGACGTGGCGCACAGCCCCCTGCTCATAGAGCGTAAGCTCCGCGGAGTCAGCGAGGATGGCCGTGATCACGAGTGCTCCCGCGTAGACCACGAGGCCGACCCAGGCGAGGGGTATCAAAATCCGGGCTGGCTCCGATCCCCTCAGAGGAGGGAGCCGCGTGAGAATTCCCATTGAAATCGTGGTAGCCAGGAGAATCAGGGGAAGTGCGCAGTCAGAAATCCGCCGCGCCGCCTCAGAATCCGGGAGCCCAACCGCGCCCGAGCCCACTAACCAGACAGCCAGGGTCCCCGATATGCCCACCAACGCGAGCAGCTGGACTGGTTTCGGAACTACTGGCAGCCCGAAGTGCTCCGGAAATGCGCGAAGAGCCACAGCGATAACTGCGTTCAATAGAAAACCTCGCGTGAGGACCTCAACCACAAGACGCGAGTCTTCCAGGGGGACGACCCGCGAATCGGACCTAAATTCAGACACCAGTGAGAGCGCGGCAGCGACCGCCAGCCAGGCAGCCGCTGCCGGAAAGAACAAAGCCTGGGGATTCTCGACTAGCGGCTTTCGCGCTCGTAGATGCAGAACGAGCGCGAGGAATGCCAAGGCCCCGGCGAAGGAGATAGCGACGGCGGGAGCCATGAGCCAATCACCCCTGGTTGCGAGCGCCCAAGCCTGCAGCACTGCTCCGGCAAGGAGCAGGCCGATCGTCGCGGCCCTCGGACCGGCTGGCAGCCATGGCCGCTCGTTGAGTCGGGGTAAGAATTCGAACGCGAGCGCTACGACGAACACCGAGGCCCAAGCCCCCAGCTGCAGTCGACCATGAGCCTGCACTACCTCCGGCCAGCGGTCCTCGAGGCCGGTGCTTGTCGCCGCGAAAAAGCCAAGCGGGACACCCGAGACCAGCGCCACGGTGGTTGCGAGCACCATGCTCCCAGTGAATAGCCACCTGGCCGGAGGAAGTGCCGGCCGCGTATTCTCGATACTCATCGAAAGGGAAGTGTAGGGCGAGAGGACCGGTAGGAGAACGGAGCCGCAGCGCCACCCACCGGACACAGCATCGAGCGGATTCCCCGCTCTACCAGTGCTAAGCTTCCGGGCGATCGGCCAACTCCGGAGGAGCCCGGGAGGCTTCCGGCGCGGGGAAGATCAACGAGCCGACGGCAGGGCGCGGGGGAGCAATTGAGAACTGTCCAGACCGCAGACGAAGCCGTTGCCACTGTCCCCGACGGTGCGCGGATAGTTGTGCCGCCAGGGCTCAGCTTCTCGCCCGAACGCCTCCTTGAGGCACTTGGAAACCGGGAATTCGAGCAGGGGATCGAGCTGCTTTGCTCGGTCGACAAGCTACCCCAGAGCATCATCGACAACCCGAGTATTGCTATCTCAATCTGGCAGATGTTCGCTGGGACGAGGCCTCTCGTGAGTCAGCGGCGAGCGCAATTCCTCCCCCTCCGCTACGGAGAGTTTCCGATTGTGTTCGGCCCCGGCGGAGTGCTGGAGCCTGACGTTCTTATTGCTCAGTTCGCTCTCCCCGATGCATCGGGGAGAGCGTCCGTGGGAGTGGCCGGCTCAATTGCGCTCGATGTCGCCAAGACGACACCCCTAGTCATCGCCGAGATTAGCAGCTCGCAGCCATTCACATTTTCGGATGGCATCGAGACCGTTGACATCGACATTGCTCTTGAAGTCGAGGCCCCGCCCCCAATGATGCCAGCCAACAAAGCCTCCAAAGCCGAGCTTACGGTCGCCAGGAACGTGGCCGCTCTGGTCCCGGATGGGGCCACCCTTCAGTTCGGCATCGGGGGCACCATCGAGGCGATCCTCGGAATGCTCGGCGATCACACGGACCTCGGCATTCACTCCGGAATGATCAGCGACGGAATAGTCGGGCTGGCGGAGAAGGGCGCAATTACGAACAGGAACAAGGGAGCGTTCGTCGGAAAGAGCATTGTCGGCCTCATACTGGGAACCGAAACACTCTTGGAATGGGTCCAGCGGAACGAAGAGGTTCTCGTTTCGTCGGCGCGCGTCACCCATGGGATGCGCACCCTCGCCCAAGTTCAGCGTCTGACCTGCCTGAACTCGGCAATTGAGATCGACCTCAGCGGCCAAGTGAATGCTGAGTTCCTTCGGGGAAGAGAGTACTCCGGAGTCGGGGGACAGGCCGATTTCGCCTTCGCATCGTCGACCAACGGCCTCGAAGGCTCAAAGTCAATCGTGGCACTGACGGCGACAAACCGCGATGGGTCGGTGTCAAAAGTTGTGCCGGAACTCGAACGGGGGACCACGCTGACGACGCCGCGCTACTGCGTGGATCACGTCGTCACAGAATGGGGCGCCGCAGAACTCCGCGGAAAGACC
>DASCML010000004.1:0-3865 GCA_036010925.1 Dehalococcoidia bacterium
CAGCGGGGGACCTGTTGCCTCTTCGCGGCCGCCAGCGAAACTTCATGCGCACACTGTCTCACGCACGACGGTCGCTGCAAGTTGGCTGAGCCGGGCTATACACTTTTCGGACGTCACATGAAGCGCCGCCGGAAAGTTAGGGGGACGAAGATGACCACGCCGGAACTTGTCGCCGAGCTCAAGCAGAAGATGGTCACAGAGAGGGCTGCCCTTATCGCAGCAGCGGAGGGCCTGACCGCGGATGATTCGCTTCGCGTCCCTGTCGATGCCAAAGGCGAAGAGCAGTGGACCGCCCTGGAGCAGCTCTCCCACCTGTGGGAGATGGAGCGCGGCTACGTAGCCTGGGTCCAGGCCGCTTGCGAGGCTGACAACCCCGACATCAGTGGGGTCCAGGGCGAGCCGATCGACATTCCTATTGAGCGGGCGAACGAAACAGGCGTCTCGGATCTCCTCGCCGCCTTGGCTGCGGAGCGTACAAAGACGCTCGCTCTCATCGACGTCCTTGCTCTCGAGGAGTTCGATCGGACCGCCACCAGCCCGATGTTCGGGACCTTGACGGTCCTTCAGTGGCTTCGATCGTTCTACCGTCACGACCGGCAGCACGCGGCCCAGATCGAGGGGCGCCGGAGCGACTACAAGCCGAACTTCAAAGGATCGGAACCCAACCAGCGCAAGATGCGGCTTGAGCGGATGGCACGCTCGAGTGATTAGGGCCTGAAACTCGCCGCTCCTTCTTCGCCCCGGGGTCTGATGAAGCGGTCGCCGCCTCCATTCGCACGGCTCCCGGGCGCTGGGTATAGTAATCGGTGGCGATGCTCATAGACCTTCACGCTCACACGTGGCCCCGCTCTCACGACAGCATTTTGAACCCGGAGGATCTGATCTCTCGGGCGCAGGCTGCGGGCCTCGATGCGGTCTGTTTCACCGAGCACGACACGGTTTGGGATCAGGCGTCGATAGACGAGCTCCGGGCGAAGCACAATTTCCTTATTCTGGCCGGGGTCGAAATCAGCACCGACGACGGCCACATACTTGCTTTCGGCATTGACAAATACGTGTTCGGGATGCATCGCTCCCACGAGCTTGCTGCCCATAGTGAAAAGGTCGGAGGCGTTCTCGTAGCCGCCCATCCGTACCGGCGCCAGATGCCGTGGTTTAGCAGGAATCCCGATGAGTACGAGACGGCCCTTGAGAAGGCCAACCAGAATCCGTCTTATCAGTACATCGCTGCCCTCGAGGAGCTAAATGGGCGCGGCAGCGACAAGGAGAACGAGTTCTCGAAGAGGCTCTGCGAGCGAATGTCGCTTCCCGGTACCGGTGGGACAGACTCGCACGCTATCTCTGATATCGGGAAGTGCGCGACGCACTTTGATCGTGAGATCAGGGACGAGCGGGAACTGATCGAAGAGCTGAAGGCCGGGCGCTTTGAGGCCGTCGACCTGAGAACCGGCAAGTCCGTTCAGTCGCGCTCCTGAGGCTGGTTTTCGACTTATAAAAGACCCGGATGTAGGATTGTCTCGGCCCAGGGTGGGCGCTTTATTCGGCTTGAGAGGGACCCGAGTGACATACGTCATTACCACCAACTGCATAGATACACAGGACCAGGCTTGCGTTGAGGTTTGCCCGGTTGACTGCATCCAGTTCGATGAAGGCGAAGATCGGATGCTCTACGTAGACCCGGATGAGTGTATCGATTGCGGCGCTTGTGAGCCTGCTTGCCCGGTGACAGCCATCTTTGCGGAGGATGATCTTCCCGAGGGCGAAGCTGCCTTCACGGAGGTCAATGCCCTGTGGTTCAGCGACAAAGCGGCTGCCCGGGAGAAGGTCAAGGCCCTTCAGCCGGCCTCCTAACCGGAACCCCGCAAACGGGTTGCTCGGGTTGCTCGCTGCGGCCAGCGTTTCTTTGTCGCTTTTCCTATAGCAGCCTGGGACCCTAGCATGATTGGTTGCCCCACGTATCTGAGCGTGGCGGCCGGAGAGAACAAACATGAGTGAGACTTCGTCATTTCAGGCGGAGCCGAGGACAATCCTCGGCAAGAAGGTCAAGAATCTTCGTAAGCAGGGTTTGATGCCCGCCAATCTCTACGGCCGGGCGCTCGAATCCATAGCACTGCAGGCCGATGCCAAGGAGTTTGGGCGGTTCATTCGCTCGGACGCCATTCGCGGTGTCTTTGATCTTCAAATCAGCGGCGAGAAGGAAGTGCGCCGGGTGATCCTCCGGGCGGTGGTCCGCAAAGGGGGGACCGGTGATCCGATCCACGCTGATTTCTTCCAGGTGGATCCGGAACGTCCAGTGACGGTGAACATCCCACTTAACTTCATAGGGGAGGCTCCGGCGGTTCGCGAATTAGCGGGAGAGCTCACGATCGCCTCGACGACTGCGAGAGTGCACTGCCTTCCCCGCGACATACCGTCGGGCCTGAACGTCAACCTCGAAGGTCTCGATGAGTTTGGGAAGGGCGTGACCTTCGGAGACCTGGCCCGTGCGGCGAACGCAACCATCCTCAACGCCGATCATCTCATGATTGCGTCTGTTGATGCCCCGCGCATCATCGAGATCGAGGAGCCTGAGGTCGAAGGACTCGAAGAGGGCGAGGAGTTGGAGGAAGGCGAAGAAGCACCCGAGGGCGACGGCGAAGGAGACGGCGAGGGCGCGGGCGAGGAAGCCCAAAAGTCGAGCGAATAACCGGCCGTGGCGCAACAGGCAGCCGACGGGGCGGACGGAGGAAGACGACTGTTCCGCCGTTGGCTGGGCGCACACTCCGCGCGGGCCGTTTCCGTGCGGGAGTCGGAATCGGATGGCTTTCTCTGCACAGCCCGCTTCGAGGTGGCCCGGAAATGGTCGCTCGGGCTCACTCTCGTGAACACGGTTTCGCCGGAGGAAACGCCCGAGTGGCTCGCCAGTCGCGCTGCCATCGAAGGTCGGCTCGGCGATGCGGGCTTGAGTATCGCTCTGTTTGTTCCTCGAAACGCCCCGCTTCCGGCTGGAGAGCCGGGAATTTCGCAAATCGCCGACGCTATAGCTGGTATTGAGACATCGCCTGACGGGAGGCTCGAGCTAAAGCGCGAGGTCGGAATGTTGCTTCGCCGCCTCGAAGCAGACGGCTCGGTGATCACCATCACTGGTGGCCTCTCGGATCGCTGGGCCCAGTTCACGGACAAAGTCAAAGGCACATTCCACCTGGATTCCCGAGGCCTCTTCAGGCTTCCGTCTGATGAGACCGAACGCGAGGCGATTTTTGACGAGATCGTAGCCGCGTGCGATCGCACCGGTGTCGACCAGGGACTGATTGTGCCTGTAGTGGATGCCTGGACAGCGGTGGACCTGGAGGACGGCGGCTCCTGCGTGATCGGGACACCGCAGCTTGCCACCGATGAGTCCCGCGCTGCTCTGCGGCGCAACGTACGTCGGGGGCTTCAGGCCGCCGACGCGCGGCGTTTCAGCGACGTGGACGTGACCGCGCTCGCTGTGCTCGGCGCAGAAACTTACGCGGAGAGTGAGCGACTCAGCTGGGTGTTGCGGGGCTTCGACCCTGCGCTCTACGCAGGCTATGACATCATCGTTGTGATAGCCGACGGGGTCGTTCGAACAGTTCTCGAGCCGGCGGCCGGCGGTGTTCCCTGGGATGCTTGAAGGCTCGGCTTGGGGCTCGGCAAAGGGAGAAGACTCGGTATGACAGTTGAGCGCGTTGGATTCGTTGGGCTTGGGATCATGGGGGCGCCGATGGCGGCCAACCTCGTGACGGCCGGCTTCGAGGTCACCGTCTGGAACCGGTCCCCCGGACGTTCCGCAGAACTCGAGAAGCTTGACGCTTCCGTCGGTGATTCGCCCGCCGACGTGGCCGCCGCTTCGGAGATCGTAGTC
>DASCML010000005.1:0-13211 GCA_036010925.1 Dehalococcoidia bacterium
CCAAGGCTCCGAGCGGCTCAAATCGCCAGCCGTGGAAGTGGCTCCTGGTGCGTGACACGTCGAAGCGAGCGGAGATCGCGCGTCTTTTGCGCGAGAGCTCCAGCTCCCGAGCAGCCTCGTTCTTCGAGGAGGGGGCAAAGTCTCCCGACCGAAGCACTCGCCTCATGTACACCGGCGCACTCAACCTTGTGAACAACCTGGACCAGGCACCGGTTTTCGTCATTCCCTGCCTGCACAGCGAGGGGGAGGCGGGGGTGTCGCGGGTCGGATTTCGGGCGGGCGGATCGATTTACGGAGCGGTCCAGAATCTTCAGCTCGCGGCCCGAGGTTTCGGCCTCGGTACGGTATTCACCAGCTTCGATGCCGGCATTGAGCCACAGCTGCGCGAGTTGCTTGGGATTCCTGAGGAAGCCCAGCCGATGGCACTGATTCCGCTCGGCTACTCGGACGCGAAGTTCGGTCCTACAAAGCGGAAGCCGGTGGAGGAGGTCACTTTCTGGGAAGAGTGGGGCCGGGCCGACCCGGCGTGAGCCTAGTCGCCGGCTAAGCGGCTTCCTCCATCAAAGGTATGGCCCGCTCGGGATCTTGTGATCCTCGAGGTACACGAGAGATATCTCGGTGCTGGTTTCGAATCCCGGCGGCACATCGAGGCAGAATTGCTGGTCCCGGTACCCCAGTCGCTAGGCGATGATTCGCCTTCTCATCGTACGAAGAGCAAGCCATACCGCCGGGGGCGTCACGATCACCAACCAGGCAAAGTGGCCCAAATGGCCGCTGTCTAGGTCCCCCGAAATGAACCCCCGATTCAGTTCCACCCCGTGATAGAGAGGCGTAAACCAAGCGAGTGTTGATGCCCAAGTCGGGAGCCCGTCGAGAGGAAAAAAGCCGCCGCTGAACCAGAACATCGGAAGGATGAACAGGCTGAAGAAATACGTGAGCTGGCTGACGGAACGGGCGATGCTGACGTAAGCCTGACCGAAGGACCCGAAGACAACGCCCGTCAAGAAGGCAACCGGGAGCGCGAGGATAGCCAGTGGCGATTCGACCAGGTCGTAGAAAGGAGTCAGCACTATCATGACCAGGAGGATGAGGGTCGCGTTGATGGCACCTCGGGACGCCGCCCAGAGAATTTCGCCTGCGACTATTTCCTCAGGACGCGCAGGCGTCGCCAGGATGGCATCGTAAGTTCCGTGCTGGTCGAGTCGAAAATAGGCGCCCCAGAGCGCCTCGAAAACGGCAGCGAACATGGCGAACATCGCGAGGACACCAGGGCCGAGGAACTGAATGTATTCGTCGTCGCCGGTGAGCTCGACGTAGGTGCCGAGGCCAAGGCCCAACGCCAAGAACATCATGACCGGCTCGAATACGGGCGGCAGCAGCTCAGCCTTCCACAGCTGGAAGAATACGTCTCGGTTTCGTTGCCAGACGCGATAGGACCGACGACCCGGGATAGCCACGCCGAGGAACGGTATTACCCCCCAGCGCCGCCCCACCGGCGGCACTTCCTCGTGAGCGGAAATCGAGGTGTCAGTGATTTCTGTCATTCGACCAGGACCCTGCCGGTGAGTGTCAGGAAGACATCCTCGAGGTTGGCCCGTCGGAATAGGACCCTGTAAGGATCTCCGGCGATCTTCTCGACCACAGACGCATGCTCGGCGGTCGCGCCGAAGGCGTAAAGCACATCCTCGATCTGCTCGAGACGGCCGGACTCGCCCAGCGCCGGAATGAGGTACATCCGAGCTTCCTCGAGCTGCGTGGGGGTGACGTGCATTTCGAGCACACTCGCGCCCACGTGACGTTCTATCAGATCTCTCGGCGCTCCCACGGCAAGTGACTTGCCGTGGTCCATGATGATGAGTCGGTCGCAGAGATGCTCCGCTTCGTCCATGTAGTGCGTGGTCAGAAGGATGGTGACACCGCGCTCGCGGAGGAGACGCAACTTTCGCCATACGAGATGGCGCGCCTGCGGGTCGAGACCCGTCGTCGGCTCGTCGAGGATCAGGATCCGAGGCTCGTTCACGAGCGCGCGAGCGACCACAAGTCGGCGCTTCATTCCCCCGGACAGCTCGTGGATCTGGGCGTCGGCTCGTTCTGAAAGCTGCATCAGATCGAGCCCTTCGTCGATGCGCTCACGGGAGTCAGCCTTGGAGATGTCGTAGTAGCGCGCGTAGACCTCGAGATTCCGTCGCACGGTCAGGTCCTCGTCTAGGTTATCGTCCTGGGGTACCACGCCCAGACGATGCTTGATCTTCCGGTCATCGACACGAACATCGAGGCCGTCGACGCGAAGAGTGCCAGCTGTGATCGGGTGGACGCAGCCGATCATCCGGATAGTAGAAGTCTTGCCAGCACCATTCGGTCCGAGCATGCCGAAGAATTCGCCCTCAGCTATTTCGAAGTTGAGTTCATCCACAGCGCGAAATTCACCAAATTCCTTGACCAGACCTCGAGCTTCGACGATTGGGGGCATCTAAACCTCTTTGCGGCGGGCAAAGCGCCGACGCCAGCAGGGACCGGTTCCGAGTGCGTTAGCGGACATTGAGGATTGCACATTCCATGAGCCCACGCGAACCAGATCAGCGACTGATTCTCCGATTGAAATGGCCCAGAAATTCCTAGAATGGAGCCCCCCAGCTCTCTCGAAACACCACATCAAGCAACGGCACCCGGCGTACCGGACCGAATCGTCCGAGCGGGTAGCCGATTGGCAGAATCGCGTAAGACTGGGCGTCTGCGGGAAGCCCCAATATGGCATCTACCTCCTCGGCAAACAGCAAGTGCCGGGTCGTGAGGGTCGCTCCAAGCCCCAGCGCCCGAGCGGCAAGCAGCATGTTCTGAACCGCAGGGTAGATCGAAGCGCCCGATGTGCGAGCTGCTGGGCCGCTGCCGACCCGCCCGGTGGCGCCAAGCAGACAGGCAACGATCCAAACCGGCGCCTCGTGAAAGTGATCCGTAAGGTACTCAACGGCGAGATATTGACGGTGATACTGGTCGGCGGTCATTCCTGGCGGGGGCTGGCTGGAGGCGTACCTAGGCCCTACGACCTCGTCAAAGGCCCTCTTGTAGTGCTGCTGGACCCCCCGCTTCACTTCGGGGTCGGTGACCACAAGAAACCGCCACAGCTGCGCATTGCCCCCGCTTGGGGCCGCTGTCCCAGCCTCGAGAATCTTCCGGAGCAACTCGTCCGGAACAGGATCGGGTTTGAGCCTGCGCATTGCCCGCGTTGACCTAATAACGTCAAAAAGCTCGCTGGATTGCTGGCTCATACCTTGCTGCCCCCCGCCTTCTGGAGATGCCGATTAATTTGGCGCATGCCGACCCGATCGCCGGGTGAACTCAGCGGGATCCCGGCGCGAGTCCGGTAACGGCGGTCTCAACACTGAATACATTGGGTCCAGCACAGAGAAACAGCGTTGAGAAGGAGCTCCCCCCGAACGTGATGTTGGCAGCGTGGGTTTCGAGCTCGAAGACTCCCAGATACTGACCGTCTGGCTTGTGGACGGATACTCCGCCGGCTCCGGTCGTCCAGAGCCTACCTTCCGTATCCACCTTCATCCCGTCGGGAATGCCCGCTCTTGGGTCCTTGCTCTGGTCGACGAAGAGCGAGCGGTCGCTCAGCGAAAGGTCCGCAGCGACCTCGTAGCGCCAGATAAGACGTTCCCCCGAGTCACCGATGTAGAGCACCGACTCGTCTGGCGAGAAAGCCAGTCCATTCGGCTGAGAGAACCCCTCCTCGACGACGAGATGCCGCGCGCCATTCGTGTCGACTCGGTATATCCCCCGGAAGCTGAGGTCCTGCTTTTGCCCGATGGCGCCGAAAGACGGCCGCCTGCCGCTGTCGGCACCGTACGAGGGATCGGTGAAGAAGATGGCTCCCGTCGCGTGCACGATGAGGTCATTGGGGCTGTTCAAGGGAACGCCCTTCCATGTGTCGGCGAGACTCTCGGCGTGGCCGGGGTCGCTGTAAGCGCCGCGGGACACCCGCCGGCCACCATGCTCGCAGGCAAGTACGTTGCCGACGGCGTCCAGAGTCAGGCCGTTCGACCAGCCGCTGGGTTCGCGGTAGATCTCGGCAGCGGCGTTGCCGGGCCGCCAGCGATACATGCGGTTACCCGGAATGTCGCTGAAGAGCAGTGCGCCGTCGCCGGGAACCCAGACCGGTCCCTCGGTGAAACCAAAGCCGCCGCAGAGAAGGCTCTCTTTGGAAGTGAGCAGTTCGGAAATTCCTTTATCGTCCTCGATCCGCACCTTGGGACTACTCCCCTTCCAGCCGGCTTCGTTGGGCGGCTTCTGGCCGGCGATCGGAGCGGCGCTTGGCTGCTACTTCTTGTAGTCCTCGCGCAGTCCGGCGATGGTGACGACCTGGCCGCTGTACTCGCTTGCGCGCATGGCCAGCCAGAGAGCTGCCTCGCCCATGATATCGGGGCTCTCCCACCCGGTGGTGTCGGCCCCGGGGCTCACCAATTCGAACCCCTCGGTCAATACCGGCAGCTCAAGCCCGAGGCTAATTACGCTGACTCCGGACGACTCGAGCTCTGCGGCGAGACCAACAGTCATCTTGTCCAACGCTGCCTTCGAGACCGCGTAGCTCAAACGCCCCTTGCCGAGCGCCTTGGCGGCCCCGGACGACACGTTGATGATTATCCCCTCTCCACGTTCGGCCATCGCGGGCGCGAAAGCTTTGAAAGTCAGGTAGGGGCCGCGAACGTTCACGTCCATTACCAGATCCCACCGCTTAGTAGGCAGCTCGATAGTGTCGCCCGGGAAGGAGATGCCGGCATTGTTCACGAGGATATCGCAACGCCCGTAGGCGTCGATCGTCGCAGCCTTCAGAGACTCGACGTCTTCCTCCAACCGAACGTCGCAACGGACCGCGAGTCCTTTTCCACCAGCCTCTTCGATTTCCCGCACAGTCGCATCGTTGGTTCCGGGCAGCCTAGAAGGGCTCTCATCGGTGGTTCGCGAGGTGCAAACTACTGTCGCCCCCTCACGTCCGTACCAGAGCGCGATGGCCTTCCCTATTCCCCGGCTTGCGCCGGTGACTACCGCTACCTTGTCTTTGAGCAGATCCGCCATTAGTCCTCTCGTTTCCCGGCGGGCAGTCTGACCTTAGCTCCGCCCCCGCGCTTAGGGCCGCGTTAGACCGCGGCCGGACAATCCTGCCACTCCCGCACCATGACCGCCAGAGGCGAGGAACCAAACCTGACGTCTGGCATGGTACCGTTGCTGCTCTCGGAAGCGCGGATAAGTTCAGCGGCGCGGCTCAAATGAGTCGCGTATTCAAGGAGGAAAGTTGTGACCGAAGGAGGTCTGTCCAGCGATGCACTGCAGCTGGACGATGTCAATCGCATCAGCTCCTACATGGCCAAAAAGCTGGATTTGGCGGGCGCAGTCACGTCAGTTGTGAAGTTTCCCCGGGGCGTCTCGCGCGAGACCTGGTTCGTCACATTCGAAGCTGAAAGCCCCGAAAGAGCCGGCCCGATCGTCCTCACGATTCGCCGGGATCTCGAGGGTGGCAGCGTCTGCCCGGCCCCCCTTCGCCGCGAATATGACATCTACCGATGCCTCGGAAAGACGGACGTGCCCGCGGCCGAGGCCCTCTGGTACGAGGACCATCCCGAGCACCTTCTCGGCGGTCGGGAGTTTTATGTGCGTCTCCACGTGGAGGGAGACTGGGAAGTCCCGGGGCTCATGGATCTGGATCCCCGGTTTGATGCGCTCAGAGAGGCCACATCTCGCGAGCATCTTCGGAACATGGCCCTCGTCCACCTGGTCGATTGGAACGCAGCTGGTTTCGGCGAAGTGCTCGAAGTCCCGGACTCACCGGCCGCCGCCGCGAGGGCGGCGATCGATCGAATCGTCGCCCAGCTTCGCGAAATCCAGTTCGAGCCTTTGCCCGTCGTGGAGGAAGCGATCGGTTGGCTCCGGCGAAATGCCCCAACAGATGCTCCTGCAGTCTGCCTCATTAAAGGCACCAACGGATTGGGGGAAGAGGTCTTCCGCAATGGAAAGATCGTCGCCATGAGCGACTGGGAGCTGTCATCGCTAGGAGACCCCGCTTACGACTTTGCGCAGATGCAAGCGTTCCTCCCCCAGGATGGCAGGCCCTTGGGCGCCTGGTCGATGGATGATGCTCTCGCCTACTACGCATCTCTGACGGGATTCGAAATCTCGAAGCCGCGGATCGCCTTCTACCGGCTTATCTGCGCGCTCGAGCGCGTCATGTATCTGCATCACTCGGCTCGCGCAGTGGCACGCCGCGAGGATCTCCTCGTTCGCCTGTGCTGGACTTCGACCGAGGTGATCTGGGGAGCACAGAGGGAGCTTCTGAACGCCGTGATGGCCGCACAGGATTCTTCGAAGGTGAGGCAATGAGACCGCGAGTCGACGAGGTGATGCATTCAATCAGCTGGACTTTCGAGGAGTACATCGTGCCGGAGGTGAAGGAGCCGTTCGCCCAGAGCCTGGCTTACACGATCGGGAATCTACTCCGACACGTGGAGGCACGGGTTGAGCACGAAGGGCGATTCCTCACCGAAGACATCGAGGATCTCGTCGGGCTGCTCGGCTCGAGCCTCGAGTTCCTGCCGGAAGCCGGGGCAAATCAAGAAGTGAGCGCCGCTATCGCGGAAGCTCTCGAGGCCGAGGCTACACCACCCGGCCACTATCAGAATTCCGTCGAACTCTCGGCGCGGGTCGAGCCGCTACGAGCGGCGCTCGCCGCAGTCATTCGGACGCTGGAGGAGGGCCACGCCAAGTGGGCCGAACGCGCCGACTACATCGAGCTTCGCCGGCGGATCCGGACTCATCTGGACAAACAGCTCACGGCCGAGTCTCTATGGACGGCCGCGCCTTTCCGCGAACCTCGCCGTTGAACAATCCAGGTAGGCCTTACTACTGAAGGGCTCAGCTCTGGCATCATGTCGGAAAGCCAGTGCAACCCGCCGAGCCATGGGTTCTCCCACCAGGTCGCATGTAGTCGGGAGATCTCGCGAATGGCAAGCCGGTCCTGCTCAGGTATGCAGCCAGCAAGAGAGTCGCCTAGGTGGCAAGGGCTCGAACGACTTAACGCTGCTCCGGGCCATAGCCCCGCTGTGACAGAGCGCAGGCGTGAGCCGGTCGTAGTCGGCATCGTCGTGATGGGTTGGAATCACTTCCGGTCCCTGCGTGGCGTACTTGCTGTTGGGAGTCGTTAAACAGCTCTCCGTGTCTCGATATGCTGCGGCTCAAGGAGGTGTTCGCGAATGCGCCAGCCGTCGGGAGTTCGAACGAGCTCGTCATAGTAAGTCGCGAGCAGTACCAGAGTTTCCTTTGGATCCGCTTTGATGACGTGAGTCGCCTGGAGCGAGCTGCGCATCGAGGCCTCGTCGTCCTCAACGATGATGAAGTGGTTACCGAAGAAGTGCTGCGTCGCGCCGAATCGCTCGAGGGCGTTCCTGAGCCACGCTTTCCAGGCGCTCAGGCCTTCGATTGGCCCGGCATTCCCGACTCCAAGTACACGACAGTCCTCGGTGAAAAGATCATCCATGCCGTCGATTTCGCAGTAATCAACGGCCCTCGCGTAGTGCGAAGTCATCTCCTGGATCAGGACGCGGTCGCGGGCAGCATCGGCCATTTCAGCCTCCTGTCACCTCGAGCGCCCGCTGTTGGCGATTAACTGCCCCTGATCTCCGCCGCCGCCTTCGCCTCGAGCTCGAAGTCGTAGCTGGTCTGCCATAGCGGGTCGCGGAGGGTCTCCTCGATCTCTGCCCAGCCCTTTTCAATGAACCACTCGAACGTATGCTCATGGCCTTTGCGGAAGTCATATTCGTTCTCGTGACCGAACATTTCTTGGGCCTTGGCCATGCTCAGCTCACAGTGATGAGCGACGCCAAAGAGATGTCCGAAGACCGGACGAGTGTACGTCGACAGCTTTTCCTTCGGTACATAGACGATGTCCGGCTCCTTTCCCGCAATCTCCGCCAGAGTGTTGACATAGTGATTAACGGTGACGGCCGTGTCGCTGAGGTTGAACGCCTCGCCCTTCGCTTCGTCCTTCCCGGCTATGTCCCCCATGAACCGGCAGAGGTCATCAACATGGCCATAGGAGCAGGTTACGAGTCCTTCGTGTGGGACCAGTATCGGCAGACCCCGCGCAAGTCGCATAAACAGAGGCGCTTCCATGTCGTAGATGTTGTTATCGGGTCCGTAGATGGCGGCTGGCCGAACCGTTGTAGCCGGAAACCCGGTCGCGCGGTTTCGGTCGAAAAGAAGCTGCTCCACATAGGCCTTAAATCCGCCGTAAGTATTGGACGGGGCGTCCGTCAGCTTGTTGGTCTCAGGCCAAGGGAAGATGCCCGAGGGCTCGTACGCCGTGATGGAGCTGCAGTAGACATAGTGGCCGACATTTCCGTCGAGAAGGTCGAACAAGAACGGAATGTCAGACCCACCGGCAACCATGACAAATCCTGACACGTCGAAGACGGCGTCGAACGAGCGCCTCGAAAGTGCCTTCTTCATCTGGTCGTTGTCGGTCCGGTCGGCGACGATGCGCTCGATTCCATCGGGAAGATCTACCTGGGTAACACCACGATTGAGAATGGCGACGTCATGACTCCGCCTGGCAAGGTCAAGCACGGTACGCCTGCCAACAAAGGTTGAACCACCAAACACGAGAGTCTTCACAAAGGCCTCCATTCTGCTGCCGCGTTCTGAGCAAGAGGGCGCCGACGCAAAGACGCGCCGGAGGCGCCAATCCTAGGACCGCCATTGAAAAGGGGTCAACCGCAATGCCCGGTCCGCAACTCGCGACGCTCCCCGCCTGGGCTCAAATCCGTTGACACGCCTACTGCAGAATCTATAGTTCGAGCAGCCGCGAAGGGGCGATCCGCGCCGCAGATCCGGCAGGAGGACGCATGCTCACCGATCTTGACGACCTCACAATTCACCAGATTCCACAGACGATTGACCAGGTCCAGGGGCGCAACCCTCGTTGGGCCGACAAGCTGTGGTTTCACGTCGGGACAGTAGATGGTCAGCTGAGCGTTGCCGGCCATATGGGCGTCTACCCATCAACGAGGACCATGGATGCTGCAGCAGCCGTCGTGACCGGCGGACATGTCCATAGCGCCCGCTTTTCGCGCGAGTGCAAAGTGGACCGGGACACGAAGGAGGTCGGCGCGATGAGCGCCGAGATCCTCGAGCACTTCCGCAGCTGGCGCTTCGTACTGGCTCCGTCGCCTGAGAGCCGCATCAGTTTCGACCTGACCTTCAAAGCAGAGCGACAGCCTATGGAAGTCGCGGCCCCGGTTTTCCACCGGGCTCGGGGGCAGCACCTCACATGGCACATGTGGCACTACGCACAGACGGGCAGAGCCGAAGGGACCATCACAGTCGACGGTACAGCGATCCCGCTGAGTGAAGAGAACACCGTTGCCGTCCGGGACAGGTCGTGGGGGGTGAGGCCGATCTTCGGCCAGGTTCCCCATCTTGCACCGGTGCCGGAAAGTATCGGTCGCAGCTCCATCTGGATGGCGGCCGACTTGCCAGACCGCTCGGCCTGGCTCTGGCGAATCGAACCGACCGACGACCAGCGAGCTGGCCTTGTCGGGAATCTAGCCGACCAGACCGGCAGGACGAGGCTGGATGGTGCCCTGGCGGGCGACCACGGCGGTGCCGAACCCTTGAGGATTATTCACACAGCGCCGGCCCTCGACCTCGACGAAGCCGGCCGCTTGAGCGGCGGGTCGACAACAATCACAGACGAGCAGGGCAACTCGACGAAGCTCGACATACGGCCGCTTACGACGCTCTACGGGAAGATGCTTGGTTACGGGCACAGCGAGTTCAGGCACAACGAGTGGAAGGGCGAGTCACTCGCCCAGTACGAAGACATCGACCTGGCCGACAGCGAAGCGGTAAGCGGACTACTGGCCAACGAATCGGGCCACATCAATCCCTTCGGGCTCGAACATTTCTGTGAGTTCACGGCGGGCGGGACGACTGGTCATGGCGTCGTTCGTCTCAGCATTTAACGCAGTCCGGAGTTAAAGGAGCCGACCCATGCTTTCTCACCTTGATGAACACTTCTACCACCAGCTACCGGAAACGATGGACCGTGTGGACGACGCCGACCCGAGATGGATGGACCAGCACTGGTTCCAGGCAATGGACACCCAGGGCAGGTTCATCGTCGGCGCAAACTGGCCGGTCTGGCTGACTAACAACCTCGTCGAGAGCGGCCAGATCATCGTCCACGGCGACACACAGTACAACCTCCGATTCCAGAGAGAGTGGAAACAGGAAGGATACAAGTCCGAGCGCTTCAATCTCAAGGTGGGCCCCTGCTCGATGGAGGTGCTCGAGCCCATGCGACGGGCCCGTTTTGCCCTTGACTCCGATAACGAATGGGGCATCAGCTATGAGCTGGAAATGGAAACCCGGTTCAAGCCCGTCGAGACGCGGACCCCGATCTACAGTCGCCGCAACGGTCTGGCAAACATCCTGCCCTACTTCGAAATGCTTGGCCGCTGGAGCGGCTGGCTCCATGTGGACGGCCAGACATACGACATCAACCACAACAACTGCTGGGGTCAGCGCGACCGTTGCTGGGCAACCCTTGGCGGAGAACGCATGCAGGGCTGGCTTCCACCGATGGGTACTGGCACGGGCGTCGCGCCCGTGAGTGCGGGTCGCCTGCACTGGCACAGTCACATCCAGTTCGAGGACATCGCCTTCTGGTGGTGGCTGGACGAGCACCTCGGCCACCCGCGGCTCAACGGGACGCTCTCAGACAACCGCGGCGGTCATTTCGACGGAGCTGTTACGTGGCTTCGGGGCGACCCACGGGAACAGCTCCGACTGGTCGACTTCAAGGACTACGACGTGCGCTCACAGCCGGGCACGACTAAGTTCCAGGCGGCCCGTGTAACCGTGGTTGACGAGCACGGCAAGGAATATCCGCTTGAATTTGAAATCATCGCCCCCAACGCCACCCGCCACATTCGCGGCGAGGGTTATGGCGATCCTGAGTTTCTCGGCGGCTACAACGGCCCCTGGTATCACAAGTTCGACAAGTACGACTTGTCCGACTACGAAAGCTACAAGAACTTCGCCGCAGCTCCCTGGAGCGGCGAGCATGCAGTGAACGCGCGCTATAGGGACCGCGAAGGCATGGGGCACATGGAGATGTCGGGGGTGCCACCACTTCCCCAGTGGGGTATCAGCTAAGAGTCACTCGAAAGGGCGCCTATCGGCTGAGCGAACGTAATCACGGTTACTGTGCCGCAGGCTCGTCGCAACCGCGGCGATGCGGCACAGTACACCCAACGGACGGCCCATTGAGAGTCCGATGCTTGTGTGTCCCCTTCGCCGAGAGCTCCCTCACCGTGCGGTCTCGGGGGCAGGCGATCTCAGGGGGGTGCCCGTGGACGAAGCAGACCTCGATTCAAGCCTCTTAACACCCGGTCTGGCGGCGGCGGGTATTTCTTGTTCCCGCAGACGTAACGATCCAATGAACGAGCAGTTGCGAATAATAACCGGCCTCGGCCAGCGAACCGTCCGAAGCTCTAGGGCCAAAGTGAGAGAGGCGGCCCGCCGAAGCGGACCGCCTCTCTCGGAAGGAGGAGACGCGAAGCTAGTTGTCAGGCGTCTGTCGACGTCGTTGGGTCGACCTCGCCTTCGCCGCCCTCAGCCTGCTCGCTACAGCCCGGACCGTGGCGGAAACCGCGACCAGCAAGCCCGCGACCCGGGCGGCCGCTCCCGTCGAGAATCAGCTCTACTTTGTCATCCAAGCCCTCGAGCAGTTTTTCAGCCTTTTCCTGCGTGATCCGGCCTTCGGTTACAGCGTCGTTGACACGCTGGGTGATTCCGCTGTTGATGGCATCAGTGACTTCGCCTACCTGGCCAGACTCGGTGGCGATCTCGAGAACTGTTCGACCCGACTGGAGCTCAGCCCTGAGCTCATCTGCCGTCATTCCCAGCGCCCCAGCGACGGTTTCGAAGATGAAGCCACGCTTGTGTGGCCGCTCGCCGTCCTCGGCTTCCTGGAACGCGGTCTGGTCCCGCACAGGACCAAGCGTGGTGGAACTGCTGTTGGCTGCGAACGCTACGGGTACGAAGATAGCCCCTGCGACAATGCTGCTGACGAAGCCCGTGGTTAGCACTTTGAGTTTCATACGTTTCTCCGGTTCGCCGTAAACATCATCGTAGCGGCGATGGAGTGATGTTCGGTCCTCTTCCTGAGAACAAGCTGAGAGCCCGCGGGCGACTTCTCGAAACGTTTACCTTGGAAGGTCCAGCGCGGCGCGGCGGCTGCTTCGGGGCCTCAATAGGAGGCTTTTCAGTAGGCCCCGTGGAACGGGACAAGAACTGCCAGCTAGGCCGGCGAACCCTCGGCGAAGGGAAGCACGACTCGGAACAGTGCGCCTCCTCCCGGATTTCCCTGCACGGTAATGGTTCCGCCGTGGGAGTTCACTATAGTCGCGGCGATTGCGAGCCCAAGTCCCGAGCCCCCTCGCTCCCTCGCCCGCGACTTGTCTACCCGATAGAAGCGCTCGAATATGTGCTCCCGGGAGTCCGGGGAGAGCCCCGGCCCGCGATCCCACACTTCGATCACTGCGGTTTCGCCATCCCGGCGTAACCTGATTCCACCGCTTGTTCCATCCGCAGTGTGGATCTGGAAGTTCCGGAGAAGATTGCTCAACACTCGCGCAAGTCTGTCGGAATTTCCGTGGACGTGAATTGACTCTTCTATCCCTGCCTCGATCGGGTGTAGTGGGTCGGCGGCAAGCGCATCATCGACGGCGCCTTTTGAAAGTTCGGACAGGTCCAGCCGCTCGGTCGACGGCTCCGGTCCCTCATCGAGTCTTGCGAGCATGAGCGTGTCATCGACCAGTCCGGACATTCGGTCGGCAGCTTCCTGGAGCCTGCGTCTGGCGACCTCTCGGTCCTCAGCGTTAAGGTCCCCACGGCCCAGCATTTCCGAGTACCCGCGAAGAGACGTCAGGGGCGTCCGCAACTCGTGAGAAGCGTCCGACATGAATGCGCGAAGTTTGAGCTCCGAGGCTTCGCGACGGCGGACCGATTCTTCAATCGACTCCACCATGGCATTGAAGGCACTTCCGAGGTGGCCAACTTCAGTCTTCGGATTGCTGATTGGCACTCGTTGCGTCAGGTCACCGTCGGCGATGGCATCGGCGGTGGCGACAACCCGGTTCAGTGGACGTAGGCCA
>DASCML010000006.1:0-9662 GCA_036010925.1 Dehalococcoidia bacterium
CCGCCATCATCCTTTAAGGAAAAGTAGCGATGGCCTGCCTGTGAACGAGTGAGATTAGAAACCTCCCCTACCACCCAGAGGTCCGAAAAAAGCTCGCTACCCTCGAGGATCTCTCGCAGGAGGCCTACCACGGCTGATACGGGAAGCGGTTCCCGAGGCATCGTCACCCCCGCCGATTGGTTCTCGGCCTAGTTCACACGCTCGATGTACTGATTCGTGTCCGTGTTGACCCTGACCCGCGTACCGGTCTCGATGAAAAGCGGCACCTGGACGGTAAGGCCCGTCTCGAGGGTCGCGTTTTTTGATCCACCCGTGGCAGTGTCACCCTTGAATCCGGGCTCAGTCTCGGCAACGGCCAGATCTACCGTCAGAGGCAGTTCCACTCCGATGACCTCGTCTCCGTACAGCATCAGTTCGCAGACGTCGTTTTCTTTCAGATACAGATTCGCGTCGCCCATCTTGTCCTCGCTCACGGGCACCTGCTCGAAAGTCTCGGTGTTCATGAAATTGAAGAATTGCCCGTCATTGTAGAGATACTGCATCTCCCGGCGCTCCACGCGGGCCCGGTTGAACTTCGTGCCGGCCTGGACCGTATGTTCAATGGTCGTCCCTGCCCTGACGTCCCGAAGCTTGATCCGGACCTGGGCTGACCCTCTCCCCATCTTGATGTGGTTGTACTCGAGCACCTGGTAGAGCTTGCCATCGAGTTCGATGGTGACGCCCTTCTTGAGGTCTCCAGTCGAGATCATCTGATTACTCCAAACGGTGGCAGTTTCCGTGCCTCGCTGAGAACCCGGCCCCGCCCATTTTCGAGAGCTACGACGTCCTCGATTCGGACGCCCCCCCAGCCTGGGATGTAGATACCGGGCTCAATGGTAAACACCATCCCCTCCTCGAGGACATCTTCAGATGTGTGACCGAGGTAAGGGTCCTCGTGAATCTGGAGTCCCACCCCGTGACCAAGACCGTGGCCAAACTGCTCGCCGTACCCGGCCGATTCGATCACTCCGCGAGCCAGCTGATCGACTACGGAAGCCGGCATTCCCGATTCTACCTTGGTGATCGCCGCATTCTGGGCAGCGAAGACTATGTCATAGATTTCACGAAACCGATCATCTGGCTCACCCATCGGCGTTGTGCGCGTCAGGTCGCTGCAGTAGCCTCCGGCCTGCGCCCCCATATCGATCACCAGCATCTCTCCGGTGCCCAATGGGAGATGTTCCGGTGTGTGGTGTGGCATCGCGGCGCGTGGACCGCTGCCGACGATCGTCTCAAACGAGACCCGCTCCCCACCTTCTCGCCGCACTGCTGCCTCCACTGCTTGAGACACCTCGGTTTCGAGCTGGCCCGGCGCTACGGCATCAAGCACGGATTCGTACGCTCGGTCCGCAACGTGGACGGACTTTTCGAGGAGGGCGACCTCTTCAGGCGCCTTGATTTGCCGAAGTTTCTCGATGAGCCTTGGCGCTGCGGTCACCTCAGGCCCCGAGCCGGTATCCATGGTATCCACGGTTTCGGTGACGGAGAGGTATTCAGCGAGGCTGAAGTCGTCCCGGGAAAGCCCCAGCTTCTTTCCGGCGAGCTGTGCCTGTAGGAATAGCGAAGGGAGCCAATCCTTGCGGCGCTCCGGCGGTGTGGGCCAGACGGTGAAACCCTCCGCCTCCTTCTCGGCCTGCTCCGCGTAACGGAAATCCACCGCAAGCAGAGCGTCCTCGGCTGTGAGCAAGGCTAGGCCGGTCGAGCCCCGGAATCCGGAGATATACTGCCGGTTCTGCGAGTGCGTCCCGTTGGTGTCCTCGACCGCGGACGACACAAGGAGCGCATCAAGGCCAGCCCCGGCCATTGCTTTACGCACCCGGGAAATCTTGTCACTCATTCCGGATCGCCGCGGTGATCGTCAGCTAACTCGGTCCGCGCTTCTCGCCTCAACTTGCAGTTTCTGCAGATTCGGCGCCGATGTGATCAAGCAGGAGTTTCGTCGCGACAGTGTAGCCTTCACGTCCGAGCCCGGTCACCTGACCGACGCAAGCGGGTGCGATGCGAGAAACTCGCCGAAACGATTCCCTTCGGTGGGTATTGGAGATGTGAACCTCGACGGCTGGGAGGGCTATCGCCTCGAGCGCGTCATGGAGTGCGACCGACGTGTGCGTGAGCGCACCGGCGTTCAAGATGACCCCGTTTCCGATGGTTCGATTCTCGTGCAGGAAGTCGATCAGTGCTCCCTCGTGATTGCTCTGGTAGGTGAGCACGGTTGCTCCGCGGGCGCCGCAGACGGCCGCCACATCGGCCTCTATCTCCAGCAGAGTAGTCTGGCCGTAGATGTCAGGGTTTCGCTCGCCGAGCAAGTTCAGGTTTGGGCCGTGCACGAGAAGTACAACGGGGGCGTCTTTAGCAGTGCTCACTTTGTCTTCCGTTCGGCGGCCTTCCGGCCACGCTCAAGTGCATGCTCGGCAACAGCTGCCCAGGCCCTCTTGGTGACCTCTGCCTGCCGCGCCTGGCTAACGTGAGTATAGATCTGGGTCGTGTTCGCTGAAGAATGACCCAGCAGTTCCTGGACGATCCGAAGATCGGCCCCCCCGTCGAGGAGATGGGTGGCAAAACTGTGGCGCAGTAGGTGGGGGTGGACGTCCTGCGGGATTCCTGCGGCGGTCGCGTAGGAACGGACGAGGGACTGGACGGACCTGGCTGAAAGCCGAGCGCCCGTGCGGCCAACAAAGAGAGCGGTTTCGGCGTTCTTCAGCATCGTCGGCCGGCCGTCGCGCAGCCAGACTGTGAGGGCGTCGTTCGCCGATGCGCCGAAGAGAACGATTCGCTCCTTGGAGCCCTTTCCCTGGACTCGGGCCAGTCCATCCAGCAGGTCGATTTCGCCAACGTCGAGGGTCAACAGTTCCGAGATCCGGAGTCCGGCGCCATAGAGAAGCTCGAGAATAGCTCGGTCGCGGAGCCCTCTGTTTGTTGTTGTATCCGGCTGTCCCAGAAGATCCGATACCGCTTTGGGGTCTAACACCTTCGGCAGGCGCTTGGGTCGCTTCGGCATCGCCAATCCGTAGAGGAGGTCCCCCTCGGTTGCGCCTTCACGTTGGAGATAACGGTAGAAGGCGTGGAGCGTGCTGACCTTGCGGGTCATCGAGGCGGCGGCGGTCCCGGCCTGCTTCAATTCGGAAAGGTATTCGCGAAACCGTGGCCGGCTCACTTCAAGCGGCTCGACCTCATGCTCCTGACACCAGTCGAGGAAACCTCCAGTATCTCCACGGTAGTTGCGGATGGTGTGAGGTGATCTGTTATGCACGCCACTCAGCTCGCGCAAATACGCTTCGAGATACGCCCGGGCATTCTTGTGAGCTGCGACCGTCACTTACGCAACATACATAAGCATCGTCCCTGCGTGAAGAAGGGCGTCAACTCCCGCCGCCGACTGTGCCGACCGCAACCCCGATGTTGTCAGGCCCGCCATGTTCGTTTGCCCGTGAGATAAGCAATTGAACTACCGCGTCGGCATCATCACCCCGGGTCGCGATCGCCGCGATTTCATCGTCGGCCAACACACCATGAAGACCATCGGAGCAGACAAGGAGGAGGTCGCCGTTTTGGACGTCCTCTGATTCCCTGGTTGAGATCTCCAATTCTGCGTCTGTGCCAACCGCGCGAGTGATGATGTTCCGTCTCGGGTCCTGCTCCGCCTGCTCCAGGGTCATGAGTCCCAGTTCGACCCGTTCCATCACCCAGGAGTGGTCGACGGTCAGCGGGGTAGCGACCCTCTGGCGGACCAGGTAGGCGCGGGAATCACCCACGTACGCCACGCTGAATTGACCGTTCTCGATGGCGATCGCGACCATGGTGGCTCCCATCCGGTGTGGGCCGGCCGATCTGACGATGGACGTGTTTGCCGCCTGAACGGCCGCCAGTAGTGCCTCCCAGCGGCCGCTCGACGGAGCTGCGATCGCCCCTGATACGTGTTCGATGACGGCGGAGCTCGCAACCTCTCCGCTCTCCATCCCACCGATGCCGTCGCATACGACGATCAGCGCGAACTCGCCATCGCCGGAAGTAACTGCAAGGGCGCAGTCCTGGTTGGTGCTTCTCATGCGACCGACGTTGGTTCCGGAGGCGAGGCTAACCTGCGGGTTTGGCATCGGCAGCCTCGTCGAGATCGTCCCGGACGTGCGCTGTCGAAAGAGCGTCTGCGTACTCATTCCAGCGATCGCCGGCGTGGCCCTTCACCCATTCGAGGTGCACGTTCGGTCGCCCCTTGAGGAGTTCGTATGCCTCCTTGACAAGGTCGAGGTTCTTGACTTCGCCATCGCGCCGCCGCCAGCCTCTCTTTTCCCAGCCGCCAGCCCACGATGTCAGCGTCTGGACCGTCAGGTTGCTGTCAGTGTAGAGCACCACTGTCTTCTCCTGGGGTGCCATCTTCAGGCCTTGGATAACGCCTGTGAGCTCCATCCGGTTATTGGTGGTTTGCGGGTCGAACCCGCGCCGCTCCTCGATGACTTCGTCGCCCTCAACATATACAGCCCCCCAGCCACCGGGGCCCGGATTGCCCTGGCAGGAACCGTCCGTGTAGATAGCTGTCGAGGCGCGTGCGGGAGGCTTTTCAGACTCGCCGGGCGAGACTTGGAAACCATTGTTTCCGCGATTGTTCTCGCGTCCACGGCAACGGAGACAGACACGTGGCTTCCAGCCTGGATATCTGCGTTGGGCGCCCATCGGCACGGAGAACCTCCGCCCGCACTTCTCACACACGAGTTCGTTGGCCACGGCGATAATTGTAAAGCCCGGGCAGTTTGACTGCCGTTCGTTTGTGAGCTTGGTTCTGACTCCCGGTCCATTTCGGTTGGACGACGAGCGCGTCTTTGCACTTGGTCCGGCAATTCCGGCTCGCAGAGAATCTCCTGCACATCTTCGGCAGATGGGTCGAGGAGGCCGGGGATGAGTAGCGTGGCACCAAGCCTAGGAAGTGCCGTCGTTTCATGGAGACCAGCCCAGGGGAGGCCCGCTTCGATTCCGGTGAAGACGTTTGCCTCGACCATGCTGGGATTGAGCGGCGTGAAGAGCTATCGTGGCCCGAGCTGAACAAAGTGAGGTTTGCATGCTGCTGGAGAACAAGGTCGGAATCGTCACTGGTGCTGGAATGGGAATGGGCGAGGCGGTCGCGAAGCGCTGGGCGCGCGAAGGTGCTTCCGTTATCGCCACCGATGTGAACGACGAAGCCGGCCAGTCGACGGTTGACGAAATCACAAGAGCCAGCGGACGAGCACTCTATGTACATGCCGACGCTGCCAGCGAGGACGATTGGAAGGCTGTTACCGACCGCGCAGTAAGCGAGTTCGGAGGCCTGCACATTCTCCACAACAACGCGGCCGTTCACTTCTTTTTCGACAATCTCAATGACCCCATGGAGAAGTGGGATCACATGATGTCCATCAATCTCCGGGGCGCGTTCCTGGGCTGCAGGCTCTCAATTCCGCACATGATTTTGGCCGGCGGGGGGGCGATCGTGAACACGGCATCTGTGTCCGGAATGCACGGGGTTCCGCTCCAGGGCCTTTATGGGTCCACGAAGGCCGCCGTGATGATCATGACCCGCGCCCTTGCGCGGGCCCACGGACACCAGAATGTCCGTGTAAACGCGATCTGCCCGGGAACTATCGACACGCCGATGCTACGTAGCGCCGGAGCTGAAGTCGCCCAGATGCCCGAGGAGCTCCGGGCCGGCACTGGTGGAGGCGGCTATGGGCCCGCGATGCTACGACTGGGCACTGCCGATGAGATAGCCAGCGCCGTTACCTTCTTGGTCTCGGACGAGGCGTCTTACGTGAGCGGGGTCGCCCTCCCCGTTGACGGGGCCATGATGGCGTAACGGCCTGCAGGCGCCGGTTGTGTCGAATACCCGTTTTCGGTAAAGCAGCCCATCCAATCTTCTCGCGGCCCTGTTCAAGCGTGACTTCTCGCCGGCCGACTCGGGAAGTATTGAGAGTTGGGATGGTGGGCGATACTGGATTCGAACCAGTGACCTCTGCGATGTCAACGCAGCGCTCTAACCAACTGAGCTAACCGCCCTCTGCGAGAACGAAGAGTACCCCAGCGCTTGAGACCGTGCCATGCGCAAACCGGCGGAAATCGACCTCCGTGATACACTTCCCCGAACGGCGAAGACCGGGAAAACTAGCCCTCCGCCAGCAGGGAGTCGCGACACCGACTGAAATCGCGGCGAAGGCGGGCCAAACCCCCCCGCGAGCCTGCACCTGAACCCGCTTCCGAGCGGTAGTAGCCGTGCACGTTGGCCACGTTACGGCTGATCGAGCCCGCCGCAGCCTGCAGCGGGGAAGCCGGGTGGAACCACGAAGAACGACCTTCGTCCCGGCAGGTTCGTCGTGAATCTGCCCGGGAGGTCGCCGTGCGATATTTCATCAGTAACCGTTCAAAGGTACTTCCTTTCCCGCGGCCGGCCACGACCAGCACTATCTGCGCGGGCTCGGCAGTATGCGGACTGAATTTCACCGTTTCACCCGAAAGGAGGCCCTGAGTGGCAGATTCCGTAGACCTTGAATTACTCCCGGAGGACGAGCGCCTCAATCGAATGCGCCACTCCGCCGCCCACGTTCTTGCCGAGGCTATGGTCGAGCTGTTCCCCGACGCCGAGCTCGGGATCGGGCCGCCCATAAACACGGGGTTCTATTATGATTTTCGCCTTCCCAGGCCACTGACAGAAGAGGACCTGGGATGGCTGGACCGTCGCATGCGCAAGTCGGTCAAACGCCGTCACAGGTTCGAGATGTCTTCGCTCACCAAGGTTGAGGCAGAAGAAGCCTGGGCCAAGCAACCCTTCAAGCTGGACCTCCTGAAGGATCTCGAAGAGGGCGAAGTGACCCAGTGCACGCATGCCCAGTTCACCGACCTCTGCCGCGGCGGGCACGTGAATCACACGGGAGAAGTCGGGCCGTTCAAGCTCACTTCTATAGCCGGCGCATACTGGCGGGGCTCAGAGAAGAACCCGATGCTCACGCGCGTCTACGGCGCCCTGTTCGAAACCCAGGAGCAACTCGAAGCATGGGATCGTCAGCAGGAGGAAGCGAAGCGGCGGGACCATCGGCGTATCGGCCGGGACCTTGGCCTGTTCCTGCTTGTAGATGATGTGGGTCCGGGGCACGTCATGTGGCTTCCTGCCGGGGCTACGGTCAGGCGCGAACTGCAGCGCTGGATAGAAGACCTCGAGATCGAAAACGGTTACGAGCACGTCCACACTCCCGTCGTGGCCAAGCGCAAGCTGTACGAGCGGTCCGGTCATTGGGAGCACTATCAGGACACGATGTACCCGTTGATGGAACGGGAAGGGGAAGAGTATGTCCTTCGCCCGATGAACTGCCCCCACCACATCTTGCTCTACGCCTCGACACAGCGTTCCTACCGGGAACTGCCGTTACGGATCGCGGAGCTGGGTGATATGCACCGGTGGGAGAAGTCGGGACAGGTCTCGGGGCTCAGCCGTGTCCGCATCATGACCCTCAACGATGCCCATATCTTCTGCGCCGGCGAAGCTATGGTTGAGAGCGAGGTAGAAGGGGTTCTGCGGCTAATCGAGGGCGTGTTTGGAACTCTCGGGCTCAAGGACTACAAGTACCGTCTCTTTTTTGGAGACACTGGCAACACCGAGAAGTACGTCGACAACCCACCGATGTGGGAGATGGGCGAAGCGCTGCTTCGCCGCGTCCTTCAGCGTGTGGAAGTCGAGTTCTACGAGGCCGCCGACGAGGCGGCGTTCTACGGTCCGAAGATCGATGTTCAATTCATGACCGCCGCCGGCAGGGAAGAAACCCTGGTCACTGTCCAGGTTGACTTCCATCTTCCTGAGCAGTTCGAGCTCGAATACGTCGATGAAACCGGTGGCCGTTCCCGGCCTGTGATCGTCCATCGCGGTGTGATCTCAACACTCGAGCGGATGATCGCCATTCTCATCGAACAGTACGAGGGCGAGTTCCCGCTCTGGTTGGCACCGACACAGGCGGTGATCGTTCCAATTGCAGACAGGCACATCCCATATGCTGAGGAAGTCGCTGCGAAACTCCGGGAAGGACGCCTTCGAGTGCGGGTGGACAGCCGCAGCGAACGGATGAACCTCAAGATCCGTGAAGCCCGGCTTAGGAAGGTGCCTTACATGCTGGTCGTCGGCGACCGGGAGATTGAAGCCAGCGCGGCCGCACTTCGAGCCCGTGGGGGAGACAACCTCGGTGCTGTCCCAGTCGACGAAATCGTCGAACGGCTTAGCAGTGAGAGGGACAGCAAGGCGTTGGCACCTTGGGTCAGAGCTAACGATGGAACGGCGAAAGGTCCGTAACGAACACGCTCGGACCTCTCGTTTCTGGGTGCTGTCATCCTCGATCGTCATGACGGTCGACTTGTAGATTCGGAGGCCATCGGGAACGGTTATCTCGAGCCTTGCGTAACCAGTGCCATCCGGGTTGAAAGACCCGAGCCTCGACCATTTGTCGTTGGCGCTGATCCAGAGTTCGTACGTCTCACCCGCAGGATGGCGAACTCGTGACCCTGGACGTGACTCTGGGTACTCCCTCTCAGTAGCATCTCCCACTTTCACGTGCGCCATCGGACGGCTTAGCCTCGAGGTGTGGATTCACCGAAGCGAATAGTCAGTCTGGTGCCGAGCCTCACGGAGTTGTTGTTCTGGCTTGGCGCTGGTGAGCGCCTGGTTGGCAGGACCTGCTTCTGCGCGGAGCCCCAGGGCGAGGTGGAGTCTGTGCCCATCATCGGTGGGACCAAGGACCCTCGCACGGAGCGCGTGATTAGTCTCGCCCCCGACCTGGTCCTGGCGAACCGTGAGGAGAATCGCAAAGAGGACATCCGGGAATTGGAGGCTGCTGGCCTGGATGTCCTCCTTACAGACCCCGTAACGGTCGATGGAGCCCTCGAAATGATTGAGGGGTTGGGCAGGCTGGTTAGCGCCGAGACGGCCGCGGGTCGGCTCCTGGGTGATGTCAGATCCGTGCTCAATGTCGGGCGAGTACAGGGCGAGGTCAAGGTTTGTGTATTCGTCTGGCGAGAGCCGTGGATGGTGCTCGGCTGCAACGCTTATGGGCACGATCTTCTCGAGCGCTGTGGTGGTCGCAACGTCTTCAACGATGTTGAGCGTTATCCGGAAGTTTCACTCGACGAGGTTCGTCGGCGCGCACCAGACGTGATTCTTCTCCCGGACGAGCCCTATCCGTTTCAGCATGGTTCCACCGAGGAAGAGGTAAGCTCGTTCGCCAGAACGCTTGTCGTCGACGGAAAGATGCTGTGGTGGTATGGCCCGCGGATGCCTTCGTCGATCGAGAGCCTGCGCGCGATTCTTTCCGGAACCTAGGCCTAGCAGAGGCCTCTTGGGCGAACAGTCAACGTCGTGAAATTTGGACGGGCGATTCTCTCACTGCGCCCCTCAGATTGCTGGCAGGTCGCCTTTTCTGCCAACGACAATGTGACTTAGCCCCGGCCAGCGAGCCATGGTAGCCGACTCAGCGGTGAGTACCGCCGCCGCTGGCGATTCGGTGGGGGGAGCTGTCTCCAGCTTGGCTGTACGCTCTGGGGAAATTCAGCACGGTTGGGTTCGCGCGCTCACAGTTTCATAATACTCTACGCCGATGAGAGCTGGGGACCCCTATTCCGCAGAT
>DASCML010000007.1:0-4961 GCA_036010925.1 Dehalococcoidia bacterium
TGATGATTACCAATCTTGCCGACCCTCAGCTCAGGACAATGGGACTCGATGCAGATTCCGTGAAGGCGAAACACCCGAAGGTCATCTATGCGAGGATCAATGGCTATGGCTTCCGCGGACCTGACAAGGATGCGGAAAGCTTCGATCTCGGTGCCTTCTGGGCGCGCTCTGGAATCCTCCAGGGGCATGCTTTTGGTGACGTCCTTCCTCAGCCGCGTCCCGGCGTCGGCGACCACGCAACCGCCATCAGCTTGGTTGCCGGGATTATCCTATCCCTGCTGATCCGCGAACGATCCGGAGAGATTAACGAAGCTCGAGCCTCGCTCCTCGATACGGCGATGTGGATGAACTGTCTGGATATTGCCGCGGCGGGATTCTTTGGGAAGCAACCGCAGCGACGCCAGGGTGGTTCTATCCCGATGATTTCCGCCTACGAAACCGCTGATGAGCGAAGAATCTACCTGCAGGTCACCCATCAGCCCGGCTGGGTGGAGTTTTGCAGTGCCGTGGGCCATCCCGAATGGGTTGGAGACGAGCGCTTCGCCGGCCTCGGCCGTCGGCTCAAGTACGCGGATGATCTTCGTCCGCTCGTGACCGAGGTGATGAAGTCGAAACCCCTTAAGGAATGGGAGACGATCTTCCGGGAAAAGGGCATTCCGACCGCCACCATCAACGGTGCATTCGACATCCACAGTGATGAGCAGGTCGCCGCCAACGGGCACCTGAGCAAGCGTGAGGTCGGGGGCGGCAGCATCTCGGTCGTGACTGCACCCTTCGAAGTTGGAGAGCCACCGGAGGGCGGAGAAGCTCCCGCGGCTCCTTCTCACGGGGAGAATGGGGAGCTGATAATGCTTGAACTCGGATACGACTGGGACCAGATTGCCGCGTTCCGCGAAAAAGGCGTCGTCGGCCCGGCTTAACTGACGGGAACCTCACAGCCGTTGTAGAGGCGACGAGCTGCTAATCTTTGAATCGGGTCAATTAGCCCCGGCCACCAGGAAGGGACGAGCCATGGATTTCCGAGACAACCCAGAGGAAGCCGCATTTCGCGCCGAAGTGAGGGGATTCATTCAGAAAGAGTGGGTCGAGGCCGGTGGGGACTCCGGCCCACCGGGAATGGCGCGGATGGGCCCCTACAGGGAAAAGCTGGTCGGGCGAGGTTGGGTGGCCCCGGCCTGGCCGAAGGAATACGGCGGCGCCGGAATGGCGGTCAAAGAGCAGTTCATCCTGAATGAGGAGTTTGCCGAGGCTCGTGCTCCGTCACTCGGCGGTCTTGGCGTGTCAATGGCCGGACCTACCATCATGGTGCACGGCACAGAGGAGCAGAAGCAGGAGCACCTTCCGAAGATCATCAAGGGCGAAACGATCTGGTGCCAGGGTTTCTCGGAGCCGGGGGCAGGATCCGACCTCGCGTCACTGCAGACACGAGCCGTCCGCGACGGTGACGACTATGTGATCAACGGTCAGAAGATTTGGACATCGATGGCTCAGCACGCTAACTGGATGTTCATGCTGACGAGGACGGATCCCGATGCTCCAAAGCACAAGGGGATCAGCTATTTTCTGGTCGACATGAAGACCCCGGGAATCACGGTCCAACCACTCATAAACATGGCTAATCGGCACGACTTCAACGAAGTCTTCTTCGACGATGTTCGTGTCCCAGCGAGAAACCGTGTCGGTCCGGAGCACGGCGGCTGGTACATCGGTACAACAACGCTTGACTTCGAGCGCTCCTCTATTGGCACCGCCGTCGGGCATGGTCACAGCCTGGAAACTTTTCGAAAGATCATCGAGGAACACAAGGACGAAGGTGCAACGACCCTAGAGTGGAACGAGCGGACCAAGAGAGAGCTTACCGACCGATACATCGAGGCCCATGCCGGCCGGCTCATGTCTTATCGGATTATTTCCATGCAGGCGGCCGGGCTTATCCCCAATCACGAGTCTTCGATGACCAAGCTCTTCACCTCCGAGCTGACGCAGCGTATCGCGGCGACGGGAATGAAGGTGCTCGGTATGTACGGCCAGATCTCCAGCTCGAAGTCGAAATATGCGGTGAACAAGGCCAGAATTGAGAAGCAGTACCTCTACGGTGTGGCGATCACGATTGGCGGCGGCACGAGTGAAGTGCAGCGCAACGTGGTGGCGACTCGAGGGCTGGGCTTACCGCACGATTAGGCACGCATCCAGAAGACGTCAAGAAAGAGGGGGGCCAGCTGGCCCCCCTCTTTGAGCAGTCCTTCGCTTCGGGCTCCTAAGCTGGATTTGCGACGACCCTGGTCTCTCCACAGAGGCTCTCGTCTTCTACGAACTCAACTACGACTTCAGCAATCTCTTCAGGCTGGAGCATGTTGATCGCCTGGAGAGCGGGCTCAAGCCACTCTGCAGGACGCGTGCCGTCCCCTGTTTTATTGATGATGTCGGTGTCGACAATCCCGGGTAGGACCGCGTTGACCCTGACGTTCTCGGTGTCCCGGAGTTCCTTGCACGTCTGGGTTAACATGATTACCGCGGCTTTGGACGAGCCGTAGGCGGCGTCGTTGGCCAGCGGCGCGAGCCCGGCTACCGAGGCCGTGTTCACAATGGCGCCACCGCCGCGTTTCCGCATGGCTTGAACAGCGGCCTGGGTGCCCATCATCACCCCCCCGAAGTTGACGGCTGACACGAGTGCCAGTCGTTCTAGGGGTGTATCCGGCCATGATGGCTCGCCGCCCATGATGCCGGCGTTGTTGTGCATGATGTCGAGCCCGCCATACGCACTCTCGGCTGCAGCAACGAGCGCCCTCACGCCGTCTGGCGTTCCGACGTCTGCATTCACATAGGTAGCCTCTCCACCGGCGTCCTTGATCTGCTTTACTGTCTCGTTGCCGTTGGTGTCGTCGATGTCCCCCACGATCACAGAGGCTCCGCGCGCGGCCAGTGCCTTTGCCGAAGCGCGCCCGATTCCCGCTGAGGCCCCGGTGACGATAGCCACCGCCCCTTTGATCTCCATGCCGCATCCTCCTATAACGATTGAAATCGCATTGTAACGGCGTGCGGCTTCTTGAGGGCACAGGCCGTCCAGAATTGCTCGGTTCAACCCGTTAGACTTGGTCGGTATGGCCGACTGGGCCCGGGAGGCGATGTTGGATCCCCAGCTGAAGGAGTTTCTGGATCGACAGGCGATCAGCGAGGTCGTGATTCGTTACGCAACTGCAGTCGATTCGCTTGACTGGCGGCTTTGGCGGTCCTGTTTCACCGACGAAGTAGAGATCGATTTCACTTCGTGGAGCGATGGTGAGGTGAGAACCATCCCGGCAGACCTGTGGGTGGCCGGCGGTGTCGCGCTCTTCCCCGGATTTCAGGCAAGCCAACACGTCAGCACGAACCACGTAATTACGCTCGACGGGGACGAGGCCACCTGTGTTTCGTACATGCAGGCCCAGCACTACCTCCCCAACAACAAGGGCGACAACTGGCTTGAAATCGGCGGCTACTATACTAATTCGCTCATCCGCTGTGACGACGGCTGGAGGATCCGGCGTTGTCAGCTGACGGTCATGTGGACTCGCGGCAACCGTCACATATTCGAACTTGCGATGGCCCGGGTCCAGGCGGGCGACGTCCGGAGCTAGGGTCCGGGTTCCTATCAAGGAGAGGCACATGCTCGAGTTCGCCCTGATCGCGACTGACACCAAATGGCTTGAGGGCAACTGGCAGGCGATCGATGGCACACGATTCACGACGCTCAACGTGATTGACCATCCGTATCATCCAGGCCCTGACCCCTGGACGTTCTTGGCCTACGCGGCCGGCAAGACCAGTCGTATTCGCCTTGGTACCCACGTGACCGGTGCCCCGTTTCGCCATCCGACAGCGCTCGCCCGCGCCGTCACCACCGTGGATGTCCTGAGCGGAGGCCGAGCGTCTCTGGGAATCGGCACTGCCTATGAGCGAGACGACTTCGAGCCGTTCGGCTTCGAGCAGCGCTCGTTCGGAAAGCGCGTCTCAGACCTTGAGGAGACGATCCAGATTCTGAAACGGCTCTGGACTGGCGATCCCAGCCCGTACACGGGCGGTAGCTTCCGGCTTGGCGGTGGCGCCAAGCTCGAGCCTCGACCCGTGCAAAGCCCCCATCCACCGATCATTGTGGGGCTCAACACTCCCGGGAAGCTTGCCCGGATGGCAGCAGCACATGCTGAAGGGATCAACACCTGGCAGCTCGGTCCCGATCAGGTGTGCTCAGTCCGCGAATTCGTGCTTGAAGAGTGCGAAAGGAACGGTCGTGACGCGACGCAGTTCCGAATCACCGCTGATGTGCTATTCCCGAAGGTTGCGGGCCAAGATCAGGCGGAGGCCGTTGCCAACCAGATTTCCCAGATGGCCCGTTCGTGGGGACGTGATGAAAAGGTCACAGATTGGCACGCCGGCGGAGTCCTTCACGGCGATCAAGACGCCATGGTCGAGCAGTGCCTGAGTTTCGCGGAGGTGGGAGTGACGGAGCTTACTGTCAGCATCTCGACCGCCGAGGACGCAACGTGGTTCAGCGAGAACGTCGCTGCTCGGGCTTCGGCCGCAGCCGAGAAGGTCGTATGAGTACCTATGGGCATCCGGCCGTCGACGAATGAAGGGGGGCTTTTGTGACCGCTGAACAAGTGTCCCCGCACGAATTCCGTGAGGCGCTCGCAAGGTTCGCCGGCGTCGTGACGATTGTCACGGCACAAGACGAGCGCGACAAACCGTTCAGCTTCTTTTCTCTCGTTCTACCACCTGTCCTGGTATGCCTTGAAAGAAGGGCTAACAGCTTTCCGGTCTTTGACCGCACCGAATAGTTCGCCGTAAATGTTCTTTCATCGCCCTAGGCAAGCTTGGCACCCAAATTCGGACCGCGTGGGGCAAACAAATTCACGGGCTTCACTTTCTGCATTCCGATCGCAGTTTTGGCAATTTCGCCGAAATGATTGATGTGAATTGCCGGG
>DASCML010000008.1:0-4998 GCA_036010925.1 Dehalococcoidia bacterium
CGTTTTCTCGCAACCTGCTCGCTTACAAATCGTGACGTATACTCGTGCGGCAATTCACAATCTGGTCAGGCCATGCCTTCTGAACCAACCGCCCAAGAACTGCGCAGTCTTGTTTCGGAATTTGAGCCGGGGCGCGGACACGTGCTGCCTGCGCTCCACAAGGTTCAACATGAGCTAGGTTACGTTCCTCGCGGTGGGATAGAGGCGATCGCTCGCCAGCTGAAAACGACCCCGGCGCTGATCTACGGAGCGATGTCGTTCTATGCAGACTTCCGGAGCGAGCCTCCGCCGGAGACCACGATCGCCTGGTGTAGTGGTCCGTCATGCCGTCTTCGCGGTGGAGCCCGAGTCCGCGAAGCGATGCAGCATATCCTTGGGCTCCCCCTGGGCGGCCAGGACGAATCCGGCAGATACGGGATCGCGATCGGCCAGTGCAATGGAACGTGTAGTGAGTCGCCCCAGGTCTGGGTAAACGGCGAAGTCAGAGGCAAACTCACAGTCGCCGCCGCCATCCGACTGGCGCGCGAGGTGAAGGGCGAATGAACTCCAGTCTCCAGAAGATACGAAAAACGGCGACGAAAGCCTGGGAAGCTCGCCCCAAGAGTGGGCGGCCTGAGATCGCCGTAGTTATCGACAAGTCATCGCTCGCGAGGGGGGGCCAAGAGACTCTTGCCGCACTCAAGTCTGAGATTGCAGACAACGGTTTCGCGGTCGATGTCAGCATAACGGGCTCGTGGGGCTTCTGCTGGATGGAGCCCACACTCACCATCCGAAACAAGGCGGGCAACCGAACGGTCCTCTACGGAAACGTCACAGCCGACCGCGCTCCTGAGCTCCTCCGGACGGCTGCGGTCGAAGGCAAGGATATCCCTGAGTTGGCGCTGGGCGTCGTCGCGGGCGAGGCGACCGATGAGGTTCCAATGCTTGCCGAGCACCAGTTCATGCAGGGCCAGGTGCGGCGGCTGATGGCAAATCTCGGAATTACGAATCCCGAAAATATCGACCACTACCTCGCCCACGGGGGCTACGAGGGCTTCGAGAAGGCCCTAGAAATGACGCCAGAAGCAATCATCGAACAGGTGCTTGATAGCGGCCTGGGAGGACGAGGTGGAGGCGGCTTTCCAGCCGGGAGGAAGTGGGACTTTCTACGGACGGCCACCGCTGAACCCAAGTACCTCGTCTGCAATGCTGATGAGGGCGACCCAGGAGCCTGGGTGAATCGGATTCTGCTCGAGGGAGATCCGCACCTCATCATCGAAGGACTCCTCATTGCAGCAATCGCGTCCGGCGCCAGCGAGGGTTACGTCTACATCAGGCACGAGTATCCGCTGGCGCTCGAACGGATGAAGATCGCAACTGAGCAGGCCTACGAGCGCGGACTTCTTGGCAAGAACATCCTAGGTAGCGACCTCGACTTCGACCTGGTCAATTTCAAAGGCGCCGGGTCTTACGTCTGCGGAGAAGAAACCGGGCTTATCAACTCCGTGGACGGTTACCGGGGCATGCCGCGCATAAGGCCCCCGTTCCCCGCCCAGGCCGGCCTGTGGAACAAACCCACGAACGTCAACAACGTCGAAACCTATGCGAACGCTCCGCTGATCATGCGCAACGGGGCCGCCTGGTGGAGCCAAATCGGTTCGGCCAAAGAGAAGGGTACGAAGATGTTCAGCCTCTCCGGCCAGATCAACTGGCAGGGCTGCTTTGAGATTCCCTTCGGACCGCCGGTCGGCCACCTACTCCAGCACTTCGGCGACGGGATGCAGCCTGGCAGTGTCCTCAAAGGCTACCAGCCCGGCGGACCGCTCTCTGGAATATTGCCATCGGGAGAGATTGAGCTTCCGGTCGCACTCGATCCATTCCGCGAGCGCGGCATGTTTCTCGGGTCAGGCGGGATCGTGTTCTTCGATCAGCACACCAGCATCATCGATATGTGCCTCTCGATGCTGGCATTCTGCGAAGACGAATCCTGCGGCCGCTGCACTACCTGCCGTGGGGGAACCCAGCGTGTGGTCGAGATCCTGCGACGGATCGCCGACGGCGGCGGACGTGAGACTGACCTCAAGCGCTTCGAGGAAATCATCCAGACCCTCGTCTGGTCGAATTGCCTTCACGGGCAGTTCTCTCCGACAGCTTTGAAGCTCGCCCTCCGCTACTTTCGCGAAGAGTTCCTGGCTGTTGTACGCGACAAGGTCGACCCATCGCATTCCCTTCCCGCGTTCATCGAGTATCGAGTGGCTCATCAGAGTGACCCCGAACTCCAAGAAGCTGTCGCGATCTGCCCGACCGATGCCTTCGACGGCGAGGACCCGCACGTAAGCATCGTTCAGAATCGCTGCATCAAGTGCGACGCGTGTTTCGAGGTCGCGCCTAACGCCATCGAACGTCGAGACCGCTCCATTTCGTACGTACCGGCCGCCTCTTCCGGTGACTGAGCGGAACTTCCAGGATCCCCACGACGTCTTGACCAACATGGCAGCCACAGCCAATCCAGGCGTGACCCAGACCCTGCGCGTCCTGATCAGCGCAGTGATTGTCGCTGCTGCCATCCCGCTAGCATTGCGCCTGTCCCCGGCATTCGCATGCTCTTGTGCGGCACCGGGCTCGACGGCGGTTGCGCTTGCCCAATCGGCGGCTGTCTTCCGCGGCACCGTCGAAGAAATCGACCGGTCGCAGACATTCAACATTTCAGTCAGATTCGATGTGACCGAGTCATGGAAAGGCGTGCAGCCGGGACGGGTGGATCTGCTGACCGCTCAGGGTGAAGGCGGATGCGGATTCGACTTTCGGGAGGGTGGCGAATATCTGGTCTTTGCGTACGTCGCGAACGGATTGTTGGAGACCTCACTCTGCAGCCGAACGGTAGCTGTTAGCGACGCAAGTGACGACTTGCTTGCACTCGGCGATGGCAAAACTTCCCGGCGCCCCGGCACCCCTGGCCTCCAAACAAACGCCCCGGAGCCCTTCCCGACGAGACTCGCGATCATGGCGCTTGCCGGGGCCGTCCTAGTCCTCGCCATTGGTGGCACGATAGTGGTCGTGCGGGTTGACAGGTCGCCCCCGGGCGACGATTAGACCAGGCGCCACGGCCCCGAAGCTGGCAGACGGAAGCCAAAAGCCCGAAGATTTTCGTATGCCTGAACTCCCCGAAGTCGAGACGGTCCGGCGGGACCTGGAGGATCTGGTTTCCGGGCGGCGGATCATTGATCTGAACGCCGACGCATCGACACTCCCTCTGCTTGCGGGGCCCACCGTTACACTCGACGAACTTCGCAACTCGCTGGTCGGCCGCACGATCAGGGACATCGGGAGAATCGGGAAGTACCTTCTGTTCACACTCGATGATGGACGCACCCTTGTTGTGCACCTGCGAATGACCGGCCGGCTCATCTGGCGCAGTTCGAAAGAACCCGAGGAGCCCTACGAGCGCGCCCGCCTGGTCCTCGACAACGACCATGACCTCAGGTGGGCAGATCTTCGCAAATTCGGTACCTGGCGGCTGATTGATGACGTCCGGACCCTTGAAGCAAAGCTCGGTCCGGAGCCGATCGCCGCAGGCTTCACTTTGTCGAGGTTCCGGAGGGCGCTTGGCGCCGGGAATGCACCTATTAAGTCTGTGCTCCTGGATCAGCGTAGGCTGGCGGGAATTGGAAACATCTACGCCGACGAGGCTCTCTTTGAAGCACGCATCCGGCCGGACACCCCGGCTTCGGCGCTCTCCCGGCCGGCGTCCAAGAGACTGTTTCACGCCTGCCGCGAAGTGCTCGAGCAGGGAATCAGAAACCGGGGAGCCAGCTTTCAGGACTACGTTGACGCCCAGGGAGAACCCGGACGCAACCATATATACGTGCAGGTCTTCCGCAGAACGGGCGAGCCGTGCTACCGGTGCGGATCGACTATCCAAAGGATTGTGGTCGGCGGACGGTCGACACACTTTTGCGGTCGATGTCAGCGCCGTCCCCGGCGGCCTCCAAGCAAAGGCTAGTCTCTCCGTGATCCGCGTGAGGCGAGATTCGGGGAGAATGGCCGGTGGAGGGAGGCTTCCTTGGCAAGGGCATTTCAACGCTGGACCACGGGGCGGCGGGATGCGATCACGGATGTCCGCGGCATCAAAGTTGGACACTGGACCGATCGGCGACGCGGAACCGGCTGTACCGTGATCCTCTGTGAGGAGGGCATGGCGGCGGCGGTCGACGTGCGCGGGGGCGCGCCCGGGACCAGGGAAACGGACGTCTTGGCATTGCCGAACCTTGTCCGCCAATGCCACGGAATCGCTCTCTGTGGAGGCAGCGCATTTGGACTGGCGGCCGCACAGGGTGTGATGGACTTCCTCAGAGAGAAGGGCGCCGGCTACGGAACTGCGATAACTAAGGTGCCAATTGTTCCGGCGGCAGTCGTCTTCGACCTGTCCGTCGGCAAACAGGATGCAGCGCCGGGACCCGAGGAAGGCTTCCGGGCCGCTGCCAGAGCAACCGGCGGACGCGTGGCACAGGGTACCGTCGGCGTCGGAACCGGAACGACAGTTGCCAAGCTGTTGGGCGGTGAGTACGCGATCAAGGCCGGTGTCGGCACCGCGAGCTTCTCGGGACCCAGGGGGATCACTGTCGGCGCCCTCGTCGTAAACAACGCCGTTGGGACAATCTTGGACGTGGAGAAGGGTCGAATCATTGCGGGCCCGAGGGGGAGGAGAGGGCGCTTTATCCCATTCCCGGAGGCGCTCTCCCGTCGGACGGAAAAGATGGCCGCCCTGAGTGAGAACACCACGCTGGCCGTCGTTGCGACCAATGCAAATCTGGAACCTACAGCGCTGCAGCGAATTTCGTATGCCGCGCATGATGGCCTGGCCAGGGCGATCTTTCCGAGCCACACACTTGGCGATGGTGATACGGCGTTTGCGATCACCAATGGATCGATGGAGACGGAGCCTTACGACGCGCTAACAGTGCACGTTCTCGCCCAGAAGGCGGTGGAGATCGCCCTCCTGAGAAGCGTCACCGAATC
>DASCML010000009.1:0-4922 GCA_036010925.1 Dehalococcoidia bacterium
GAAAGGGATTATCGCCACCCGTGGCCTCGGACTTCCGCGCGGCTAGCCGCGACCTACGCGTCCCAGTGTTCGCCTGCCGCCACGCGTCGCTCGAGTGCCCGCATCTTCAGCCCGTCTATAAGGAGCCCGAGGGCTGATCGGAAATGGGCATTCTGCAGGTCATCAGGCCCGCTTCCTAGCGAGATCGCCAGGCTGAGCAATGTCTCCGAGGCGTTTGAGAGATCGCGGGCACGGAGGCCGGAATCTTTGAGAGCGGCTGCCACGGATATTTCCAGATTCTCGACGGCAGGCAGCTCGGAGAGATTGCGGTAACACCACTCGAGCCCTGGATGGTCGGCTACAACACGCCAGAGAGAGTAGGCGAATTCCCGGAAATTGCTCTCCCAGTCCGGTCCTGAACCAACTTGGACCGTGGCCCCGAGTACCTTGTTGGCGGCGGCGTCGAGCAGAGAATCCCTCCCCTTGAACCAGTAATGAACTGCCATCGGGTCAACTGCCAGGGTCGATGCCAGGGCGCGAACCGAGACGCCCCGGCTTTCGGAGGCTCTTGAAGCCTCGATGACAGCCTTGATGACTGCGGCTTTGGTAAGGCCGGCGCGCTCTCCGCGACCGCGGGATCCCCGCTCGTTCATATTCTCAGGTTCAGAATAAGTCACGCGCGCCACTGCAGACACAGCTGGAGTCTGCCCATGCGTCCAGAGCGAGAGCGGTTGGGTCAGCCCGGAAACCAGTCGCTAGGTAAGTCCTTGGTCGGCGAAGGCGCGATCGATTCGAGCGAACCGTCTCTGGATGAATCCTCGACTCTCTGGATGAGTAAATATGTACTGGCGACCGGACTTGATGGCGTCCCTGACGAGCACGCCCACATCGTCGGCCGTCACCTGTCGCTCCGCCGTGTAGTCTGGCTGTTCGCGGTCGTTAGCCTGTCTTCTGACCGAGCCGCCGAACTCGGGCTGACGGTTGCGAATCGACTGATCGATATTCGTTTCGACGCGCATGGGGCAGAGAACCGACACGGTGATGTTGTAAGGGCTGAGTTCCCGGTACAGGCACTCCGAGAGAGCGACGACGCCATATTTTGCGACGCAGTAGATGCTCAGACCGTCGTGCGGCACCATCCCGGCGAACGACGCCGTGTTCACGATGTGTCCCCCCTCCGCCTGATCAACCAGGCGGGGCGCGAACACTTCGACGCCGTGGATGACTCCCCAGAGATCAACACCGAGGACCCACTCCCAATCCCGGTGGGTCATCTCCAGCAAATGTCCCCCGACAGCGACCCCCGCGTTGTTGAAGAGGATGTGGCAGCCCCCCGTAGAGGTCCCATGTTTCGTCTGCCAGCCGCTCGATATCGGCCATCTGAGTCACATCGACCCTTGTCCCGGCCGCTTCCACACCCGCTCCCGTGAACTCCTCGACAGCCTGGCGCAACGGTTCCTCCTCGACGTCGGCCAGCATCAGCTTCATCCCATCTGCAGTCAGACGCCGGGCGGTGGCTAATCCGATGCCGCTGGCGCCACCGGTTATCACGGCCACACGGCCTTCGAGTTCGTCCATCACTTACCTCCGCTAATGCGAGAGTCCAAGGAATCGCAAATTGGCAGTCATCGCGCTATCAACGTGGCGGCTTCAGCGTCCTTGAGGTAGTACTGGGCGAAGTCAAGCTTCATCAGCTCTGCACCAGAAAAGTACAGCTTTTCGGGGTTCGTGGATGGTAGCCGCGATACCCCGGCCGTCGACTTCGACGGAGTCCTTGTCCATTTCCCCATCATAGCGGTCGCCCAAAGGCCGACGTTAGTTGAGTTCGATTCCGCCGTCGACGTTAAGCGCCTGCCCGGTGATGTTGCGGGCAGCATCTGAGACCAAGAATGCAACTGCCTCTCCGATGTCCTCTGGCGTTTGCTCGCGCCGCAAAGGGCAGTTCCTTTCGAGGAACGTGTCGAAAGAGCTTCGCTCCTCTACTGTTTCAGGGCTCGAGTCACGGGCGATCATCCCCTCGATAGAGCGCCACATATCCGTCCAGAGAAGCCCAGGACAGACGGCGTTGACATTGATATTGGAAGGACCGAGGTCCTGGGCCAGCGACTGGGTGAGGCTGATCACTCCGGCCTTGGACGCGCTGTAATGGGCGAGGCCCGCTCCGCCCTTTCTCCCCGCAATCGAGGAGATACTCACGATCTTGCCGCCTCCGTTGGCGGTGAAGTGCGGGACGAGTGCGCGTGACATCACCCAGGAGCCGCGGAGGTTAACCGCGTAGCAGGAGTCCCAATCTTCGAGGGTGATCGAGCCACCGCCCATGTGCGTACCCACCACCCCGGCGTTGTTTACGAGGATATCGATGCGTTCAAATCGTCTGAGAGCTTCGACTACTGCGGCGTTGGCGGAGTCTTCGCTCGTCACGTCGCAGACAACGGAGATCACATTTCGCTTATCCGAATTGAGCTCGGCTGCCGAGCGCGACGCATTCTCGCCGTCGATGTCGGCGATGATGATGTCCGCGCCCTCGCGGGCGAGAACATCGCAGATCCCACGTCCAATACCTCTGCCACCACCGGTCACCAGTGCACTCTTGTTCTCCAGACGGCCCATGCCAGCCTCCCGCCGAAAATGTTCCGGGAGAATAACAGAGGAGAAGGGGTGAGGGGTTGGTCTAAAGAGACGGGAGTCTTCTCTTCGGCTTCTGTGGCATAGTTCGACGAGCTTCGAGGAGTGGCCTGTGCCTTGCCAGCACATCATGTGGCACGATACCGACATATATGGTGATGAAGATTGCGTCCCTTCAAGGAGTGGTCTGCGTCGAGACGACGAGGTCGGCGCCGTCTACTACGACAACGTCACCAGAGGCAGGTCTTTGACCGATGTCACTCCCCTAGAGTAGCTGCAGATAAGGATCTTTCGGTAAGGGACCAGTCGTGTGGGCTGATCCTTTTACCTGTCCTCTACCTGGAGACACCGCAAAAAACACTCCCCCACCTGGGAGGTACAAGAGGTGCTCCGAGGGCTCTGAATAGCTCTGAGACACAGCTACGAGCTACTCCTCTGAGAACGAGGCAGCGCCGGGCGGTGTGAAGCGACCGGTACCTCGGCGTCGCGTAGGATGGCGGCGGTGGGGACTCGGGAGTTCGGCAATGCCGTGCATATCTTCGCGGAGGCCATCGGCCGACCTGGCGAACGTCGTTTCCGGCTGCAAATCGTCGGCGAAAGCAACGACTCCGCACTGATTTGGATGGAGAAAGAACAGCTCTCGTCCCTCGGGGAAGCTATCGACTCGGTCTTACGCGAAGAGAGCTATCAGTATCAGCGCCTGCCTCTGGACGACACGGACGAACCCGGTGATTTCCCATTCGCTTCCGACCTGGATATGCGAGCCGGGCAGCTCTCTCTGGGCCTCGACCGGGAACGGCGCCGCGTTGTAATTGTGGCGGTATCTTCTGATGATGAGTCGGATTCGCTTCGTTGCGAAGTCGAGTACCGCCGGGCGCACGAGCTCGGGCGGCAAATCAGCGACACAGTCGCTGCTGGCCGCCCTATCTGTCCCCTCTGTTCGGGACCGATCGATCCCGATGAGCACGTTTGCGTGCGGACGAATGGGCATCATCGCCAGGCCTGAGCTACCCAGCCATCCCGGCCATGCGGGAGTGTTGCACGTGCGCCCTGTCCAAGGCCGAGGCGACTTCGGGGTGCACGGCTCCCGCGCCAAGAGTTGGAAGGTGCCGCTTACGGAGATCGAGCGGGCGATCACTGAAAGCGCCACCGAGGGCTCCCTGGAAATGGTCACGGCGCCCGGATGGTCCTGGCTTATCCGCCTATGAGCCTTGGAGTGCGCCAGGTGCAGGGCGTTGCCTTCGACCTAACGCTCCGCGCGTCTGAAGACCATCGCTACTTGGGGAGAACAGCTGCTCTTCGACAGCCAGCGTCCAACTGACTCGGTAGACTTCAGGTATGGAAGTTTCTTCGGGAAGCGCGGCTGCCGTGCGGCGGCGGGAGCAGGCCTCCAGCTTGTGGAAACTGGATAACGGTGTTGTGCTCGTGCCAGCGGGCGCGCCCATCCCGATCACCGGTACCGATCAGTTTCATGAATTTCATGCTCATACTGAGTATCGGTTCCTGATGGGAGCGGGCACGCCTCGAGCGGTCCTCGCATTCGATCCCGGGGACGGCTGGAGCCTGTTCGCCCCGGTGGCGAACAAGGATGAAAGAGTCTGGGAAGGGGACGACACTCCTCTGGACAGGATCGCCCGGGACTCCGGCATAAGCCGCGTAAGACCTCTCACAGAACTACGCGGCTGGCTCGAGGTCCGTCGGGGTGAATCGTTTGCGGTGCTCGGCAACCCAGACCTGTTCGAACACCCCGATCGTTACAGGCTTGATAGCCTTGCGCCCCTCGAGCTGGAGCGCGATGGCGCAGGTGAGGAACAGTTCAGCCAGACCCTGTCAGAGATGCGACGCGAGAAGGATCCGTGGGAGTTGCAACGGATGCGATTGGCGGCAGCGGCCTCCTGCGCCGGGCATCTCCTGGCCCTCCGAAGTGCCCGTTCCGGGATGTCGGAACGCCGCCTGCAAGTCGAACTTGAAGCTGAGTTCTTCCGAATCGGCGCAGAGCGGACGGCATACGGATCCATAGTGGGAAGCGGTTCGAACGCTTCGATCCTTCACCATCCCCCAACGGAGCGACCGCTTGGAGTGGATGATTTGGTGCTCATCGATGCAGGAGCTGAGTGGGATGGATACGCAAGTGACATCACCCGGACATTTCCCGTTGGCAGAGCATTCAAGGGGCCCCAGAGGGACCTTTACCAGCTTGTGCTCGATGTACAGGAGGCCGCGATCCAGGGAGTCAGACCGGGCAAAGAGTACAAGGAGCTCCACCTGGAGGCGGCACTCAGCATTGCCGGTGGACTGGTGCAGCTGGGAATACTCCG
>DASCML010000010.1:0-9477 GCA_036010925.1 Dehalococcoidia bacterium
CTCCAACCTCTGCCCACTCCGAGGCGGGCCTCTCACGATCGCGGCGTGGGATTCCGAACCACTCCACGGGTCCCAGGATATGAAATTCGGCTTCAGGATTGCGAGAGCGCACGATGCTGGCGGTCTCGTAAAGAATATCGAGCCCCCTCTGGACGTTCATCAGCCCGGCGTAGATGACGACGGGCTGGCGCTTGTCCGGCGGGTAGGGGATGTTCGGGTTCTCGACAAGATTCCTCACGAGAATCGTCTTCGGGTTTTCCGGAAGGAAGCGTTCGCGCATTTCCTCGGTGACGACGACGACTGCGCTCAAGCGACGCGAGCACCAGCGTTCGACTTTACCTGCGAGCGACGCTACTGTTCCTCGAATCGGGCGGGGAATCCAGTGCTTTCCGCGGATATCCTCGACCAAGAACTCGTGAGAATCGTAGACGACAGGGCGCCGCGATAACCATCGAAGGACCACACCCAGAGGAAGCAGTTCCGGGTCATGAAAGTGATAGATGTCAGGTCGCGCATGGAGGGCCTTCCAGAGGAGAACGGGCCACCTCAACGGTCGTCCAAGCCTCCCGCCGAAAGTTGGGAGGGAGGCGAAGCGAACTCCGTCCTTAGTCCCGGCCGGCGCGCCCGGTGCGATTAGCAGCACGTCCCACCCGGCAGCGGCCATCGACCGCGCCTGGCGATCGAACACACGCATGTCCAGAGGAGGGTGAACGGATGTTAGGATGGCGAGCCGCCGCCTTCCGTCTGCGGATTCGTTCATGTTCGACGCTCCCCCGGTGGGCCAGTCGTGGTCCCCTGCTGGGCGCCGGCGAGCAGTCCAACCAGTGGCCAGAAGATTGCCATAAGCTGGAACGAGTAGTAGCTCCCCGCAGTCAAGTTGTAGACGGCGAGCGCGGCGATGAACGCGGCGAGGCCGACTCCAAGCCACTGGAACTCGGATCTTGAATCCAAGGAGACTCTTAGAGAGACCAGGAACGCAGCTCCGAACAGGAACAGGTAAGACAGCGTTCCAAGAATTCCGTAGCGATCGAGAAAGAGGACGTATTCGTTATCAAAAGCTCCGAGTTCGAGTCCCTTCCGAGGACCGACGCCCACTAGGGGCGAATCCGAGAACCCCGGAAACGGGGCGCTGACCGATGGGGCAACGTTTCTTATCCAAGGGAATGATGGCGAGATGGTTCCGGGAGTGAGCATCAGGGCATCGAAGCCGGCTTTCACTTCTCCGTCAGTCCCCGAGCTCCGGAGCATGATCTGGATTGTCGAAAGGCGGGTGTCATCGGGCGTACTGAACGTGAGGGAGATCGGGACCCAGCGGCCGGTGGCGGACAGGATCGCCTCCTCCTTAGCCAGCGGATCCAGGGTGCGGCCGTTGGCAAGAGTCCCCACCAGATATAGAAGGACTCTTTCGTCGCTGCCCCCTTCCGCGCGGGCCCAGGCGCTGGCCGTGTACTCGGCGCCCGGCTCGAAATCGAGCACGATTAGCTGCCAGACGCTTCCGCCATCTCCGATCGTTGCGGAGGCCGCTCGGTCTCCGAAGCGTCCTTCTAGCTCCCTCGCCAGCACCGTCAGCCCGCGTCCGTCGGCCGCGCCGGCAACCGACCAGTGCGATGGGGTCATTCCCCCTTCCTCGAAGCTCGGGTTTGTTACGAGATTGGGCACTGTCCCCAGAGCGAAGCGCGGGCCAACGGGATCGTCCGAGTTCTCTAGCACTGCCGAGACCACGAACCCGAAACGCTGAACGTAAAGGGCATATGCTTCGCCGGTCTGAGGGTCTGTTGGGAGGACCTCGAGGAACTCCGGTACAAGAGCACCCGTCGGGTCCGCCACCGGCCAGCGGTCATTTTCGCAAAAGTAGTCAAGCATGCTGCGTGACACAGCACGGATGTCGTCCTTGCGCTCGGAGTCACGGGCGGCCACATCCGGATCGGCGGCCAGACTCCCGGCAGCGGGTTCGTGACCGGTAGTGACCAGACTGTCGAGATCTTCACCGGTGCAGAAGTCCGGCTTGTCCGCGAAGAATCCCGAGAACAGGCTCTTCCACTTTGTGATGCGAATCGTGATTGAGGGGTCGTCGGTGAAAGCGGCGGGATTGAACCGATCATGGAATCTTCCGAACTGCGGCGGAAACAATTCGAGAAGGGAAATCGAAACCGCCAGCGAAACGACGAGTATTCCAACGACGGGAACGTATGCTCCGGCCTTCCCGCGGACTAGGAACATCCAAGCAAAGGTAAGTACGACTGCTCCCAGCGCGGCGATGGTTGCGGTCCTGGACTGGGAGGCCATCAGACCTACCGTTGCAAATGCGATGCCTCCAACCAGCAGTGTCTGGGCCAAACGGTCGAGGTTTCCTGGTTTCCGCAGAACCATCGATGAAAGGAGAGTCGTCAGAAGCAGAGTGCAGAAGATTCCGAAATTGTTGGGGTTGCCAACGAATCCGACGGACCTTCCCCTACGGATCACGCTTTCTAGGTTGTGCGAGTTGGCCCAGACATCGGTTACGGCTTCGTTGAAGCTCCCGACGTCGAGGTATTGGACGGCGGCGAAGATGCCCGACCCTGTTCCCGCAAGGGCGAGGACTACCACTGTCGATCGCGATGTTTCGAATACGGGCCGGAGAGTAAGCGCGAGCCGGAAGGCGGCCCAGTACTCCACCACTCTCGCCACTTCGAACGGATCTCGAATCGAGCGAAAGGACTCTTCGACAATGACGGGCGTCAGCAAGATGCTCGCTGAGATTGCGAGTGCCAGCGCGAGGAACGCCCAGTCGATTAAGTGGATTTTTCGCAGGGTCGGATTTTCTAGGTAGTAAAGGCCCAGCGGCACCAGCAATGCGGCCAACCAGAGCTGCTCCACGCGAATGGCGGGAAGCGAGCCGGGAGTTTGGATGTCCGGTGAGAGAACTGCTGCAGCGACGAAGATGAGTGTCGCTGCGAGACGCACGTGCTCCTGGTCGAAGCGGGTCGCTGAGAGAATTCGGGAGCCGGCAGTCACGCGAAAATCAGTCCGACCGAGCCGGCATCTGCTGAAAGGCGCGGCTCAGTTCGGCGCGGATCGTATCGGAGCCGTACCTTGTGGTCACAGCCTCGGCCCCGACCTTGTTTACCCCGAGCGTGCCAGCATCGAACTCTTGCTTCAGCCGATTCAGTTCGGATACCGCTTCGTCGGCACCCTGTACGGGTCTCACACCGGGCATCGCGTAGTTCCAGATCACGTGACGCCCGAAGCTGAGAGCCTCGACAACGGAGTGGGAGAGCCCGTCATGCCGCACGAGCCGTAGCAGGGCGGCGCAATCGCCGTACACGTTCCCCATCTCGGACACGTGTCCAAGCACGCTGGCATTGTCCGGCGGGTCTTCCACGGCGTCTCCTCCCACCAGTGTGAATCTCACAGCCGGAAGTTGCTTCACAACTTGCATCGTCGCGGCGAGGTCATGTGCCACGCCGGGGTCCGACGGGATGTAGACGCAGACACGGAACTCCGTGGGCATCGGGGCTGGCATCCCGAAAGCGACAGGGATAGGGAGGGGATGTTCTGCCGCCAGAATGCCAACCTCGCGGAGTTCTTCGACGAGCCATGGTGCATCGGCCCAGTGGGTGGCGCCTGATACTAGCCGATCGCTGAGGCGGCCATTCCGATGGTCGTCAACGGCGCTCAGGACGTCGGTGCCGACCCAGTGCATTACGACTCGCTTCCGAGCACGCGAAAGGAAGTCGGCCGGGGAGTTTAGCGCCGCGCTCGAGCCTATCAAGTAGACGGTATCTGCTGGCAGGATGCGCCGGACGAATTGCGGCCAGGTGGCGGGGGAGCGGGTCGGCCTGGGGACGTAGCGAGCGTTCAGTCCGAACGATCGGAGATTCCTGGCAGCCCGAGAAGCGAAGAAGGGAAGTCCTGCCACTGCTATGCGCATGGCTATCGGTCCCCAGCTAGGAATCGCGGCATGAAGCGTTCAGGAACTGTCCGCCGAACGAAGCGTACGTATGTAAGGATGTCGTCGGTTCTTGGTCGCAGCATTTCAGAGACCCTGGCTCCCGAAAGCGAAAGGAAGATGATGGTCGTCCCGGTTGCGGCGAGCGTGTAGCTCACCGTGGTAGCCCAGGCTCCACCCATGTACCCGAACTCGGGTATCAGTACTAGGCTCAGTCCCACGTTAACGGCCACCGACGACGCGGCGATGGTAAGTGGTATCCAGGGCTTGCCTAGTTGGATCGTAAAGTAATTCGAGAGAAGAGCTTGAGGTGCGAACAGGACTGTGCCGATGCATAGGACCCGAAGCGCGTTCGCCGCTTCCTCGAACTTCTGTCCGAAAAGCAGAACAAGCAGGAAGGGCGCCAGGAGAGCTAACACGACCGCACCTCCTGCAACGAGAATCAACGTTTGCCGGACGCCGCGTGCCGTGAGTCGCGCCGCCTCCTTTCGACTCACTGTTCCGACGGCTGCGTAGCTTGCAATGGCGGCTGAGCTCGATACCAGCCAGAGTCCTTCGGTGATGGAGACGGCACGGGAGTAGATACCGGCGCCTGACGCGCTGTCCAGCCCCGCCACCAGGACTTGGTCGACACGGTAATTGAAGTAGCTGACGGCGCCGGCGAGACCCACAACACTGCCGAAGCTCATAATGCCCCAAACGAGCGACCAGTCGACCCCCTTCGTCCGGAGCCAGTTCCACCCGCCTGCAGCCCACGGCAGGACGGCGACGAAGGCAAGGTACTGCGCGAGGACCCACAGTCCCACGGCCCCCTCTGCGGTGCGGTCGGCAGGGAGCAGGATCCAGACGATGAAGAGGACAACTACCGCGACTGCCGGTCCGTGAACCGTGGCGTTGTACAGGGCTAGGCGGTTTGTTCCGATAAAGATTCCGCCGATAGAGCTCCGCGCAATGATGGGAAGAAATGAAACGCCGATAAGCAGCACCAGGATTCGGCCGTCGACGGCCCATGCTCCTATGGAGATAAACAGCATGGGTAGCCCAGCAGCGACGGAGATGAGGAGACCGTGCACCATCAGTTCGCTCGCCGGACGACCCTGACGCGATACAAAGTAGCCGGTAGCCGACGCGAAGCTTGCGGCGATTGATCCGGCCGCCTGCGCGATGACTATCGTTGCGATGTAAACCCCCAGGTCGTGTACCGGTAGCGCTCGCGCCACGAGGATGCTGGCCGTCATCCATAGCAGCGTGCCGCTCACTCTGTAGACAAGTGTCTGCGCAGATCCGCGGACGAGATCCATTAACTAGGGCCCGGTCGAGGGTGATTCGTTTGGCTGACCCGGGCGGTGGATGACCTCTCCATCCGCGACGTCCTTGGAGATAACAACGCCCGCAGCGATGACTGCCTCCCGCCCGATTGTCACCCCGTGCAGAATCGTGGCCCCTGCCCCAATAAACGCCCCCTCGCGAATGGTCACGGCCCCAAGTTGCCGCGGTCGTTTCTGTTTGAGAGGACCCCGGCCAACGTCAAGGTGGGTGATGATGACCGACCGCATCGAGAGCGTTGCCCCCTCTTCGATCCGAATCGGCGCTGCTAGGTCGAGGAAGACCTCGCTCCCGAGGTGTGTCTTCGTGGCTACTTCGAGATTGGAGAAGTCGACGTCGCTGTTGGCAAGGCAAACGGGACCAACGATCGATGAATCAGGAGCAATGCGGGCTCCGAATGCTCTCAGCACCCTGGCGTGGTTCGCCCTCATCCGCCTCAGCTCGGCCTGGATGCCGTCAATTCCCTCTTTAATGTAGATCCAGCGGAGCCTGATGCGACTGAACGAGAGAAACGCAGCCTTCACAGGCAGGCCGACTGGCCGCGCTACCTTTCGGAATCGATGCAGGCGGGCGGCGTTGACAGGCCGCGCGGGCGGTTCTTCTTCACGATCGGCGGTCGGTTGTGCCACCGGCTCAGGGTAACCCGGGCCGGGGTCAGCATGAATAGCCACTCATTCCGCCGGTTTCCCGGCGAGCGCTTGCAGTAGTTTCGCTTTGAGTTCCACGAACGGGAGCTCGGACACTAACTTCGACCTCCGCGGGCGGTCGAACGGGACGTCCACTTTGAGAACGAAGCGTCCGGGGCGCCGAGACATAACGTAGACGGTGTCCGACAGAACTAGCGCCTCCTCCACGTCGTGCGTGACGAGAACGATTGTGCGGCGGTCGGAGTTCCAAACGTCCTGCAGCCAGAAGTGCATTTCTCGTCTCGTGATTGCGTCGAGTGCGCCGAGAGGCTCGTCCAAAAGCAGCACGGTTCCCGGGTGGAGGAAGGTTCGGAGTAGCGCCAGACGTTGTCGCATACCGCCGCTGAGCTGTGAAGGCCAGGCCTTTTCGAACGTGTCTAGGCCGAAGGCCGGGAACATGTCGAGGGCTTTTCGCTTTGCCACCGCTGCGTCAACACCGGCTATCTCAGCCCCAAGGACTGCGTTGTCGATCGCTCGACGCCACGGCAACAGGAGGTCCTTCTGCGGCATGAATGCCGCAACACCTGTTCGTCCGACTGCATCCACGCCGCCGATAGTCGCTTCTCCGTTCGACGGCCGGAGAAGCCCCGCCAGCACCTTTAAGAGGGTGCTCTTGCCGCAGCCGCTGGGGCCGACGAGGCTAACGAAGGCCCCCCCCGGCACATCGAGGTTCAGGTCATCCAGCACTTCGAGTCGGGTGCTCTTCCTGCTCCCGAAGGAGTGACTAACGTCGCGAACCGTGACAGCAGACCCGGTGCCTCCTTGCGGCTCAGCTGCAGGTTCACGACCCGTTGTCATACACTGTCGACTCCGCCGCTCAGGGAAGGAACTCGTTTGTGAAGGCCAACCCGACGTCAACCTCCACGTCTGTCAGTCCGGCTTCCCTCAGGAATACCTCGAACGCGACCCAGACATCTTCGTCCTGCCTGCCCCATTTTCTGCCCGGATCCATGAATCGCGTCGTGTGGTAGGCGGTGCTCAGGGAGACGAGATCCTCATTCAGTTCGGGGACCGCCTCGATTAGAATCGCAGCCGCCTCAGAAGGGTTCTCGATTGCGAACGCGTAACCCCGGGCCGTGGCTTCGAGAAAGCTCTCCACCAGCTCTGGCTCATCGGCCAGCATCTGTTCGTTCGCAATCAACAGAGGTGTATACCAGTCAGGGATGCATTTCAGCCAGTCGATGAATTTCAGCGACGAGATTTGTTTCTGCTCCAAGTCTCGGTAGCGGATTGCGTCCCATCCCTCGAATATCCAGACGATGTCGTAAAGGTCGTCCTCCAGGCCGACGAGGTAGTCGACGTTCCCAATCTGGGCGAACTTCACCTGGTCGGGATCGCCTCCATCACAGGAGACGAGCTGCTCGATCAGGGCGATCTCCAGGGGCCCGCCGAATCCACCATAGGTACGTCCCTCCAGGTCTCGGGGACGGGCGATGCCTTCGCTGGAGAGCGAGACGAGGCTCGAATCGTTGTGCTGCTTGATCGCTGCGATTGAGATAATTGGAATCTCGGCTGCGCGAGCGGGGATCACATTCTCCTGTACAGAGACACCGAACTCGACCTGCCCCGCCCCGACTATTTGCTCGACCCCGCCCTGGGCTGGCTCGACTATCTTGACGGTCAGTCCGACGTCCTCGTACCAGCCCTTTTCCTGGGCTACGTAAACGCCTATGTGATGAGTGTTTGGCGTCCAGTCGAGCATGAGAGTGACCTCATCCTCGGGGCCATCCCCGCAGGCGAGTGAAAGGGGAAGCGCAAACGCGGCAAAAGCTACTAGCAAACGAAACATCAGCGGTCCTCTGTGTCCTGTGCGTACATCCATGGAGAAGCGAGCCGTGCCAAGAGATGGACGGCCCAGAAGAGCACCATGGTCATTAAGGCGATTACAACGATCCCTACGAATACGCTTTCGGTGTTGAAGCTCCGGCGTGATCGCTCGACGAAAAGGCCGAGGCCTGACGATGCTCCGGACCACTCCGCAATCACGGCGCCGACGACAACGTAGGCAGCGGCCAACTTCAGCCCGGAGAAGAACGGTGGCGTGGCTGCGGGAATCCGCACATGCCGCAGGACCTGCCATTGTCGCCCTCCCATCGATCTGACGAGGTCGACCATGTCGCGGTCGGCACTCATCAGACCATCGGTGGTGCTCACGACGATTGGGAAGAAGGCGACGAGCGCAACGATTATCACCTTCGGGGTCAGGCCAAGTCCGAACCCGATGATGAGGAGAGGCGCCAACACGACCATCGGGATCGTCTGGGATGTCACGAGAACGGGGTAGATGACTCTCCTGGCGAGCGGAATGCTTGCTATGAGTGCCGCGAAGCCGACGCCCACGATTGCTGCGACTACAAGGCCAATGCCGGCCTCGAGAGCGGTGGTCCGGATGTGGTCGGGAAGCTCCCCCTTGTCCTCTAGGAAAGCAGACCAGATTTCGCTTGGCGCAGGTACCTTGTAAGTTGCTATGTCAGTCGCATTCACGTAGACCTCCCAGAGGAGGATGAGTGCGACGATGAGGACCACAGGCGGCCCGTAGGCGGCTAGGGCCCACTTCGTGAAGGCGACCATTCTTCCGGTTAATCGCCCAGCATCGGTTCTTTTCACCGGAACTTACCTGTGAGATCCGCTATCGAAGGTCCAGCCGTCGCCGTCTCTTCCACTTTAAGGACCGTCATAGTTCCCTCGGCGCCTGACCTGAGGACAGACTCGTGGACGCGCCGCATCAGGTGCCAGAGAACGTCAGGTGGCCCTTCGACGGTGGTGCCGAGGGCACCAACCTCATATGTGAGGCCCGATTGTTCAATCAAGGCGATCGCGGCTTCGATGTGGGCGTACTTGCTTTCGGCCGTCCCCATCGGAGATGGGAGGCACTGGATCTCAACTATCACGGCCTCGGCCCAAGCAGAAAGTTACGGATGGCACGATCTTGCCTTTCCGCTGCTGGGAATCTGTCTGGGCACCCGGTCTGGAGAAAATCTGAACCCGGGAAAAGTCCGGATCCGGACGAAGTCTCGTCCGCTCCGATCGCTTTCCTCCGCACGTATAAACGTGGTCAGGTTCAAGGGGTGTGTTCTCAGCCCAGGCCGGGCACCCCCAGCGACCCCGAACAGCTATTCGGTCGTAAGCCTAGGCTACGCTCGCGCCGGGACTCCTCGCAAGAGCCGCGGCGCGCAACCGAGCAATTCGCCCTCAACCCAGCGACGCCTTGTAATCCTTGAGCGTCTGTCCGGTTCGCCACATCGGCTCGGCGTCGGCGAGGCTCGTAACTGCGGCCCAGTTTTCGGCCACCCACTCAGCGTCTTTGATATCGCCAATGCCAGGCTGGATCCCCTTGCCGCGAACGATCGCCGCACGGTTAAAATTGCCGGCGCCGGCCTCGATTATCAGGCCGCTGTCCTGGCACTCATTCGACGCCATGTAGATCACGGCCGGTGCCACGTAGTCCGGCTTCAGCCGCTCGACGGCTTCGGGAGGCATCACGGTGGCCGTAAGGCGCGTGCCGGCAACGGGGGCGAGCGTGTTCACTTTGACGTT
>DASCML010000011.1:0-4904 GCA_036010925.1 Dehalococcoidia bacterium
CTGAAGGCCTCGCGATAGGCTAGTGCATTCAGTTCACGCGTTGATCTGTCGCGACGCTTCGCGAGCGTCGCGGCCCCAGGAATTGACCAGCCCTCAGCGTGCCTGAAGAAGTTCCCGCGCTTCGTGTTTCATACGAAGAATCACATGCTCATCGGTGGGAGCGATGTTATAACGAGGTCTCAAATCCGGAATGCTATCGGTCGCAAGGCCCAGCTCTTCGGCGAGGGCCTCTCGCTCCCCATCGCCCAAAGCTAAACCGGCCGTACATGGGTACAGGATATTCCAGGCGTTAACGCGATCGGCGCCTGCCCGTCTGCTACGCTTCTGCAATGATTGAGATCGAGTTCGACCATTCCCCTAATCTGCAGGAACCCATCGCGGTACTTGCGTTTGAGGGTTGGAATGACGCGGCGAGCGCGGCGACAAGCGCAGCTCGCTATCTTATCGGACAAACCAAGGCGACCAAATTCGCCACACTCCCGGCCGAGGAGTTTTTTGACTTCAAATCAACCCGTCCGTCGGTCAAGATCAGGCCTTCCGGCGAACGGCAGGTCAATTGGCCTACTCTCGAGTTCTACTCGGCCGAGGGTTCCACCAAGGGATGCGACCTGTTAGTTGGGGTCGGCACAGAGCCCAGCGTCCGATGGCGAACTTTCGCGCTTGAGATCGCAAACCTACTTGGTGAGTTCGACGTGAAGCTCACCATCACGCTCGGAGCCTTGCTCGCAGATTCCCCGCATACAAGGCCGGTGCGCATCACCGGATCGGCGCCCGACCCAGGCACCGCAACCAAGCTCGGGCTCGCCCCATCGAGTTACGAGGGGCCTACGGGCATCGTCGGCATCGTCAGTGACGCTCTCAGGCAGCGTGGCCTCGCCACCGCAAGCCTCTGGGCCAATTGTCCGCATTACGTGTCCGCCAGTCAGAATCCGCCAGCGACAGCGGCCCTCGTTTCGAGGCTCGGGGCACTGATTGGAGCCGACTTCCACGTCGATGAACTCGAGGAGGCCAGCAGGCGATTCGTTAAAGGGGTGGACTCCGCGATGGCCCAGTATCCCGACATCGCGGCCTACGTGGAGCAGCTGGAATCGGCGATCGACCTGGCGCAATCGGAGGGACCAGACGACTTGCCAATACCCTCAGACAAGCTTCTCGGGGAAATTGAGAGGTTCCTCCGCGACAAACGTTCAGAAGACGACTAACGAGGTCACGGGCCACCGGCAATCTGGTCTCGGCACACCTGGTGGTATTCGTCACGATTCTGTAAGCGCCCGACGCGGGCTTGCACCAGCCACAGATGCATACAGTAACTCCAGCGAGGGTGTACCGACATCTGCGTGACCGGGCCCGTCGGAGGGGCTCTCCGATGATGCTTTCGATCTCCAGGGGTCTCGAAGATAGGAAGTCGACCAGCATACTCGAGCGATAATCACCCATGGCTTCAGTCTGCGAAAACATTCTCTCGACAATCTCGTCGCCATCGATCCTTCCGTCCTGGCCGGCGGCGTTTAGATCAAGATTCGCGACCAGCACGACCTCTCGCATGATGCGTTCAGCCTTGGCCCTGAGGTCGGTGTCGTTAAGGATCGTCCTTGTCCCGACCCCACCAGCAGCGACGCTAAGTCCGCTGAAGGGAATATTCCAGCAGAGCTTCTCCCACACTCGCGCGCAGGAGCGAGGATGCGCCTATCGCGTCGATGCCACCAACAACAAGCGACCGACACAGCTCATCAACCTCCGACTGGGAGTCCCCGAAGTGGCCAACTGTGACTCTACCGTAATCGAGATGATGGACCGTTCCCGGATCGCCACGATTGACGCAGACGAAGGCCATCCCTCCAAAGACTCGACCGCCCCCGAAGGCGTCGGCGAACACTTCTTCGACCCCCAAGCCGTTCATGAGGGCCAGGATCCGGGTCTCGGGGCCAACAGCTGGGGCCACAAGCTGGGCGGCATCGTCGAGGGCAGTCGCCTTTAAAGAGCAAATCGCCAGCTCTGCCGGTCCCCGTATACCGGCGCGACACACAGCCGTGTCAGATGCAATCTGAAAGTCTCCGAGCGGACTGGCAATTGAGAGGCCTCCATCTCGAACGGCTTCGTAGTCTCGACGCAAGACGAATGTCACATCATTGCCAGCACGTGACAGGAGGGCGCCGTAGTAGCAGCCGACCGCACCCGCCCCGACAACTTCGATTCGCACAATTCAGAGAGCATAACTACGCGAGGCATTCCTTGCGACAAGAGTTACAATTAGAACAAATGTCCGAACCGATCTTTCCGACGGTTCTTCACGTGGACCTCGACGCGTTCTTTGTGTCGATGGAACTGCTGCGCCATCCGGACCTACGTGGCAAACCAGTCATCGTGGCAGGTGGCCTTGGGCCGCGAGCTGTCGTCAACACCTGCAGTTATGAGGCTCGTCGATTCGGAATTCGGTCTGCGATGCCTCTGGCGCGTGCGCGAAACCTCTGCCCATCGGCCGCAGTCCTGGCATCGGATTTCATGTTGTACGCACCAGCCTCAAAGGCGTTCCACTCGATATTGCGCGACTTCACGCCGGTAGTTGAACCGGCCGGAAATGACGAGGCCTACCTCGATCTCCTCGGAACCGAGCGGTTATGGGGTCCGCCGAGAGAAGCCGCCGAGCACATCAGGATGAGAATCCGAGACGAGATCGGCATTACCGCGTCAGTAGGTATCGCCATCAATAAACTGGTAGCCAAGGTGGCTTCCGACGCAGCCAAGCCCGACGGAGTGACTCTTGTGCCGCCCGGCGACGAAGCCGAATTCTTCGCCCCGCGCCCGATACGCGAACTTCCTGCGATAGGCCCTCGCACCGCCGAGGCCCTTGGCCGGTTAGGCATCCGACGGATCGGCGACCTCGCAGACTATCCAACACCAGCACTTGAGGCGGTGTTCCGAAACCATGGGAGGGACCTCCAGGAACGGGCTCGCGGAATTGCTCAGGGCAAGGTGGCCGAGGAACAGACAGGGAATCGGTCGATCAGCCGAGAGAGGACCTTCGGTATCGATGAAGAAGACCGCGAAAGGCTAGTGGGCGCGCTCGTCCAACAGTGCGAGAGCGTGGGCGGAACCCTCTTTGGAGAAATGCAAGCGGCGCGAACTGTTGCTCTCAAGCTGCGGTTTCCACCATTCGAAACAATCTCGAGATCCACGTCGCCTGTTCGCCCAGTGACCACGTCAGACGAAATCAGGGCTGAAGCCATACCTCTCCTTGAGCAGGCGCTTGCTCATCATCCGGCAAGCCCGATCCGACTTATCGGAGTGGGCGTCACAAACCTGATTCCACGGATGCGGCAACTGGCTCTGGGCGAGTCTGAGGCCAACCAAAACCTCGCAGAGACATTGCAGAGTCTCAAAGGGAGATTTGGCTGGACGTCGGTCAGGCGCGCCATTGAGCTTAGTGGGCCGGGCTCCCACAAGAGCGAGCCGGAGCGGATTGACAATATCCGCCGCGCCGGTGACAGTGCTGCCACCGACGACGGGGGACAGGGGTGAGCCGCGAAACCGACAATGAATCTCCGACCTGGCTGCCACTGGGAGCCGCGGCCGAGATGTTGGGCGTTAGCGAGTCGACCGTCCGAAGGTGGGTCGACGGGAGCGAGATACGTTCGTTCCGCACGCGCGGGGGACATCGCCGGGTGCTTGCCGAGGACCTCAAGAGCCTCGTTGCGGACCCAGCGGGTACTGGCCGCGGAGACGCCAACCACGTACTCGACGTCGCTACAGCGAGAATAAGACGCCGGCTCAACAGACAGAAGCGATCTGAATCGCTCCAGGTGATTGAAGGCCTTTCGGCAGCTGCCCGCGAGAGACTAAGGCTCTTGGGCCGGCATCTTGCGGACTTGTTCGCCCACTACGCAACAGCCAAGGGAAAGAAAGACGGCTTCCTCAGCGACGCTCGAACTATCGGGCACGAATATGGTCGAGTGATGGTCGAGGAGGGAGTGCGATTGAGCTCGGCGATTGCCGCCTTCAACAGCCTCCGGCGGTCGCTCGAGGAGACAGCATCTCAGATCGCGACAGAAACGCAACTCAGCGTAGAACAAGCCGTTGAAGCCGTAGAAGAGTTACTGACGCTTGCCGACACGGTACTTGAAGGGATGGCCGAACAATACGAAGTCTCTCCTTCGTAGCCGGTGGCGTTCAGTCACGTCTGCCAGGACGAAGCCCTGCTGATTTGGCCCCCCGGGAGCGAGCGGATGGCAGGTGACAGGCTTGTAGACCGGCTGGTCCAAGTTGTAGGCCGTGACCACGTCCTCCTAGACCCCGGACTCAAGGCTTCGTACGAGCGCGACTGGACGGGCAGGTATGGAGCGGAGGCGAGAGCCGTCGTGAGGCCCGCCAATACGTCGCAGACGGCTGCCGTACTAAAGCTCTGCACAGCCGCCGATGCCGCTGTGGTTCCACAGGGAGGAAACACAGGGCTGGTTGGTGGGGGTGTGCCGAGGGGCGGCAAGGTACTGCTCAGTCTCAAAAGGCTCGAACAAATTGAAGACTTCGACCCGCAGGCTCAACAGGTGACGGCGGGCGCCGGAGTGACCCCGGAGCGACTCAACGCGCATGCGGCTCAAGCAGGGCTAGCGATCGCGGTCGACCTGGCGTCCAGGGGATCGGCAACCATCGGAGGAATGGTCGCAACCAACGCGGGTGGGATTCACGTAATCCGCCACGGGTCCATGCGGAACCAGGTCCTTGGCGTTGAAGCGGTGACCGCGGCGGGAGACGTCATAGGGCAGCTTCACGGGCTGGCCAAAGACAACTCCGGATACAGCCTTCCCGCGCTGATGGCTGGAAGCGAGGGAACGCTCGCAGTTGTCACGAAGGCGAGACTGCGTCTTGTGGCGGTTCCATCGAACCGTGGGACAGCACTTGCTCGGATT
>DASCML010000012.1:0-13314 GCA_036010925.1 Dehalococcoidia bacterium
TTCAGCCGTTCACCGTAATCGCCGACGACGGCCAGATGGTGATCACCCAATACAGGGCCCGCACGCCGATCTTCACGAGCCGCGGAGAATTTCGGAGCCCATACGATAGCCGCGTCTACTTCTGGCGAGACCGCTGGTATAACGTGTTCCGGCTCTCGAAACCCAGGAACGACCTCTCTCTCTGGTACTGCAATGTCACCACACCGCTCACCGTCCAGCCTGGTCAGCTCAGCTACGTGGACCTCGACTCGGACGAGGAGGTCTCGAACCAGCGCTCCCGTGTTACGGACAGGGTCTCCGGTGGTCTTTCGACTGCGGCTCGGACCCGCGTGATTATGGGTTGTTGGTCTCTGAGTCGTCTGGTGAGCACGTGTTTAGAGGAGCTTTGAGCCTGCTTTCCGCGCCTGCGCCCGCCCTGCTCGGTCCCCTGCGGCCCGCCGGGCCTCGGTGGCAAGGCGGCGCTCGACCTTGGGGTGCCGCCGCTCGGTTACGGCCAGCTCCATCCGTGAGAGGTGGGCCAGACCCTTCCGCGTGTCCGAGGCCATTCGCGCCGGGTCCTGGTTCTTCATCCGGCGCTTGAACAGGAAGTAGGTGAAGCACTTCCATTCGTGATAACCGATGCGGTCAGTTATGACCGCCCCCGTTGTGTCACGATACTCGTCGACGAGTATCGCAAGTGGAGCTCCGTAGACGCGACTCATGGCTATGTCCCGGTAGAGCTGGTCGGTGCCGACGCCACCGAGGAAGTTCTCCTTGTGGACCTCCTCTTCGACGCTCAGCTGCAGCGCCTCCTCCACAAGCACGCCATAAAGGTAGTTGAGATGCGCGCGATGCTTCGACTGGCCGAGCCGTTCGGCAAATTCGTCGTCGGCCATTTCCATCGGCCAGCGGCCTTCGAACAGGAGGGCTTCCGCTTCGTCGTCTGGGACAAGATCGTCGGTCTCTTCGATCAACCGCTCCGCGAGTACCAGCCAGTCGAATGCGTCCCCCCCCACCAGGTAGGCATACTGGCGCCCGTCGAACGTCTCGGCTGGGGTTTGCCACTGTCCGACCGCGTCCACAAGGGCAACGAACCAATGCGTGCCTTCGAGGACCTGCTGACGCATGCGAAAGATGACATCGTCCGGGGTAGGAAGCCCCCCCTCAGAGGAGTTGAGAACCTCTACATCGGGTGCTGATTGAGTCTGGGCACACACTCCAAAAGAGTACCATGTATAGGCAGGATTTCGGGACCCTGGTAAGTGAGAAAGGCGAGGTGGAACGGGCCCGCTGTGACTAGGTCTGTCGGTCGTGAAGTTCGGCGATGATCTGCTGGTAGACTTCAATCGCAGGCCGTCCGAGCGAAGCCGCAAGCCTCTTGACGTCGTCATCCTCTGGGACGCCGACGTGTCGACCGTTTCGCTCCGCGAACTTCACGCGTACGGTCCCGAGTGATGTGTCCACGTCACGGACCTCGCGTCCGAGTTCGTAGCGTTCGTAGGCCGCGACACGTACTCCAAGTGTCGTGGTCTCGGCGAGAAATAAGTCGGCAAACCGTGGTTCTGTTCCCCTCTCGACCAGGGCACAGAGTTTGACTGCAGCCCGGCCCTTCTTCATTCCAATTTGCTCGGTCCAGGCATCGAGAGCACCCTCGGCGATCAGCCTGGCCTGGGCATGGGCCACGAGCGTCGGCTGGAGATCGTCGATGTTCGCCTCGAGAAGCGAAATTGAACGTGTCGGCCGAGTCTCCGAAGGTCCGCTTCCGGCTTCCCCGGCCCCGATGAACACTCTCAGGGCGTTGGGCCGGCCGGGGCTGTCATGCGAACCGGCTCCGGCTCCGTGGGCCTGGGGTGTCAGGATCGTTCCTCCGGGCTCGGCCACCGCTGACAGGATGGCGGCTCCGGTGGGCGTGACGAGTTCATGCGACGCCTCGATGAAGCGTAGGGGAAAGTGGGCGGCTTCAAGAATATTCGCCGCGGCCGGCCCAGGGGCGGCTGGAATTGCGCCGTGCGCAGAGCGCGTGATCGTCCCGGCCCCAACGGTGACCACCGGGCAGTAGCAGCGCTCCACATCCAGGGCCTCGAGCGCCAGCATCGTGCCTGTAATGTCCACGAGAGCATCGACTCCGCCGACCTCGTGAAATTCCGAGCGGCCTTCGTGGGCCATTGACTCGCCTGACTCGAGCGCGTCGACAGCGGCAGTCGCCCGGTCTCGAACCCGGGTCGCAAACCCGGCACGAGCGATCAGCTCTCTCATTTCAGGAGCCTCGTAGTGCCGGTCTTCCTCTGGTTGCACCTCGAGATGCAGGGCCGAGATGCCCGCTCTCGTAACCCGTGTGGTTTTTATTTCGACACGTGGCAGGCCCAGTTCGGCGAGGCTGGTCAGGATTGGGTCCAGCTCCGCCCCGGCGTCGACCAACGCGGCGAGGGCCATGTCCCCAGCGATCCCAGAGAAGCAGTCGAAGACGAGAATACGCTCGGGCATATCAGTCTTTGCAGGCTTCGACGGCCAGTCGGTTAACAGACGCGGCGGTGTAACCGGCGCCGAATCCATTATCGATGTTAACGACACTGACCCCGGGGGCGCAGGAATTAAGCATAGTGAGCAGAGCTGCCACACCTCTGAAAGACGCGCCGTAGCCGGTGGAGGTCGGCACCGCTATCACCGGATTAGCTACGAGGCCCCCGATGACGCTCGGGAGGGCCCCGTCCATTCCAGCCACCACTACCAGGGCGTTCGCATCGCGGATGTCGTCGACGTGAGGGCCTATCCGATGAATTCCGGCGACGCCGATATCGTAGTGGCGTGTGATCCTCGCGCCCATCATGGTCGCGGTTATCGCGGCCTCTTCAGCCACAGGGATATCGCTGGTTCCGGCGCTCACAATTGCCACGTGGCCGTCGGCCGGACGAGGATCCCGGTCGGCCCAGGCGATACGAGCGTGCTTGTCGTAGGTTGCGCCTGGAATCTCGGCCAGCAAGGTGGCCGACTGGGCCGCATCAATCCGTGTGACGATGAGCCTCCCGGCCCGGGCAAATATCTCGGCTCCGATCTGCGCAACCTGCTCCGGGGTCTTGCCGGGCGCGAAGATGACCTCGGGAAACCCCGACCTGAGATCCCTGTGGTGGTCGACGGACGCGAATCCGAGGTCTGCGAACGGTGCGACAGCCATCCTGTTCGCGGCTTCGGCGGGCGAAGTCTCACCCGCTGCGACGGCTTTTAACAGCTCGAGAGCCTCTTCCCGGTTCATCCGAACAGTATAGGCGGCGCGGTGTACTCTCCTTTTGATGGCTCCCCGCTTCACCGCTGGAACTTCGGCCCTCGTGGGGCGAACGCCTATGGTCGAGATCAAAGCGGTTCCGGCACCGCCGGGGGTTCGCCTGTTTGCAAAGCTCGAGGGCCAGAACCCGACGGGAAGCGTCAAGGACCGGATCGTTCTCGGGATTCTCCAGAAGGCGGAGGCGGCGGGTGAGCTGGCACCCGGCCAGCCTCTCGTCGAGGCGTCTACCGGAAATACTGGTGTGGCTCTCGCCGCCTTCGGCAGGCTGCTGGGCCACCCTGTTGAGGTGTGCGTTCCTGAAAGCGTCTATCCAAAGATCGAAGAATTACTGCGCGTATACGGCTCGAAAGTCCGCAAGGTTCCCCGCAAGGCCGGCATCAAGACCGCCGTCCAAGTGGCCAGGGAGGTTGCTGCGACCGAAGGAAAGTACCTGCTTAACCAGTTCGGCAGCTCCGAGAACTCACGCATCCACTACGAAACTACGGCCGAGGAAATCCTCCAGGACATCGACAGTGTGGATGTGTTCATCGCCGGAATGGGCACGGGGGGCACCATCACTGGTGTCGGCAGGCGGCTCAAAGAGGTGAGCGGGGATTGCCATGTCGTCGGTGTGGAACCTCGCCTGGGAGTGCACGTCCAGGGCCTTCACTCTCTCGAGGACGGCTTCATTCCCCCTGTTCTCGACGAGAGCGTTCTCGATGCCAAGATCATCGTCGGTAGTCGCCACGCTTTCTCGCACGCCCGGCGCGTAATGCTGGCCGATGGGCTCTTCGGCGGGATTTCCAGCGGTGCCGTACTCCATGCAGCCATGCGGGCTGCCAGCAGGATGACGTCAGGCAACATAGTCATGATCTTTGCCGACGCCGGCTGGAAGTACCTGGGAACTGATCTCTGGTCGGCGGACGCCGAACACGAAGGCGAAGACCACGAAGACCCGCTCGACGATGTCCTCTGGTGGTGATTTGTGGAGCGCTTACGGGGGCTTCTCAACGGTTGAACATGACCCGATATACACTCCTCCAGATGATTGCTCCCCGCGGACTGGTCGCGGTTCTGGCGATTGGCCTTCTCGCGGCCGCGTGTTCCTCGAGCGACGAGGAGGAGCTTCCGGACGGCTGGGCGTTTAACGGTCTACTCCAACCGCGCGCAATACACCTGACTCAGGACGGCAGGATCGTTGTCGCGGAGGCCGGTACTGGTCTCAACGATGGCCGCGTGTCAGTCGTCGATCCTGACGGTAACGGGCGCGAGGTGGTCATCGAGGGGCTCCCATCGGTCTCAGGCGCCGGCGAACCCTGGGGAGACGTTGCTGGGGCAGCGGGCGCGGCGATGGCGCCCGACGGGACTGTGTGCGTGGTGATCGGAATCCCAGAGCCGCTCCCCGAAGCTATCGGCGAACTGCGGTGTACCGATGGTCTGACGGTTGACCTCAAAGCCTGGGAGGAGGCCAATGACCCCGACGAGTTCGGTCCGGCGTCCAGGCTTTTTGACATCGTCGCCGAGGGGGACGCCGGCTGGTGGGTGAGCGACGCGGCCGGAAACACCGTGCTTCACATCGACCGCGCTGGAGAGGTGGTGCTGGGAGGGCTCTTTCCCAGCTTTGGTACCTTCGATCCTCCGATGGAAGGGCGGACAACCGGCCTGACGGTCGCTGGTACGAGCCCGATCGGCGCGGCATCACGCGGCCCTCGTGGCGGAATCCCCCAGAGAGGCGGCCTTGTTGTTGCTTTATTTAATGGTGCGCTTGCGGTCGTTCGGCCTATCGATCCCGACGACCCGGGGTTGGGTTTCGCGAATACTCCGAATGCGATCGCGGCATTCGCCAATGAGCAATTTCTTTACTTCCTCGTCCACAGCGGATCAGGTGCCGGCATATACGACACCGCGAGAACGCCCCTCTGGATGGGCACCGGCGGGACAGGGTTTGTCCAGCTCCCGGATGGCGCCTTCATCGTCGCTGTCGCTGGTGAGGGGCGGCTGATCCGCGTCGAGTAGAAGCCCCCCGTGATCAGGTCTGAGAGTAACCCGACCCCGGGTGGTCGATACCCGTTCCCTGTCCCTTATCCATCCAGCCGAACTCGACCAGGATCTGCTGACTGTACGTAACACGCCCGGTCACTTTGTCGAGGGGCTCTGTGGCCAGCAACAGTGTGGCCCGCGCCATGTACTCCACCGGCTCGCCCCGGGGGTCGTCCTTGCCGTCGACCAACTTGTGGAAGACGGTGCCTGGCGTCGGGACTACCTGCGAAGGGGAAACGCAGGTAACGCTTACCCCGTCCTCGTAGACCTCCGAGGCGAGGCCCTGGGTGAATCGCTCCATCGCGGCTTTTTCGGCGCCGTAGAGGGTACCGCCTGCGCCCCGGCCAACGTCGTTGGAGTAAGGGCCACGGCCGGGACCGATGGCCGCCCCACTGGAAATATTGACGATCGAGCCACTGCCCCGCGGGAGCATGTCCTCCAGCGCCATCTGGCTGAGATAGAACATCGAGTGCACGTTGACACCGAACGAACGGTGCCAGCGATTCAGCGGGTAGTCCTTGATCGGGATGAAGTACGTGAGCGCCGCGTTGTTCACGAGTACGTCGACCGGCCCGTAAATTCCCCTCGTTTGTTCGATCAGATTCACGCACTCTGAGTGCTCGGAGATGTCAGCGGTCACCGCCGATGCTTCGCCCCCGGCCGCAACGATGCCGGCGACGGTGGTCTCAAGTGAGCCCTCGAGTGGGTGAGTGCCCTCCTTCAGGGTTCGGGCCGCGCAAATGACCTTGCCGCCCTCATCCGCCAGCACCTCCGCTATCGCTTTTCCAATTCCTCGGCTCGCGCCGGTTACGACGCATACTTTTCCGTTGAGCTTTCCCATGGTCCGCCTCCAGTAAGTGTCGGGATTCTACCCAATTCGCGAGGCGAAGGTCCGGTTCAGCGCGATGCGGCCAGGGCTGGTGGCAGCGGGCTGCTCCAGTCGTTGGTGGTGAAGATGTCCTCGCTCAACTTGCTCCGCTCGCCCAGTTCGAGACGGAAACCTGCCGCGGCGCCGATCATCGCTGCATTGTCGGTGCAGTACTTCGGTGGGGGGATGCTGACGGCCACAGGGCTCCGGGACCGGAGCTCCTCCCTCAACCGGCTATTTGCTGCTACACCGCCAGCGAGCAGGATCTCAGACACTCCGAGCTCGCGGGCGAGTCTCGAAGTCTTTCCGGTAAGCACATCCACCACCGATTCCTGAAATTCCCAGGCGATGTCCGGGGCTTCATGTTTTGCCCCACGCACGACGTGAAGCACAGCGGTCTTCAAACCGCTGAACGAGAAGTCGAAGGTCCCCTGTATCCAGGCCCGGGGTAGCTTTAGTTTCGAAGGTCCGCCCGACTCAGCCGTCCGGGCTACGTGCGGCCCCCCGGGGAACGGGAGCCCCAGCAGTCTTCCCACTTTGTCGAAGGCCTCGCCCGCAGCGTCGTCGCGCGTGCCTCCCAGACGTTCGTAGGAGCCATGTGAGCGCATGAGGACCAGGTCAGTGTGTCCACCGGAGACGACCAGGCAAAGAGCGGGGAAGTGCGGTTCCTCTCCCTCCATCAGCCAGTTGGCGTAGACATGGCCTTCGAGGTGATTCACGCCGAGATACGGGAGCTCGCGCCCGTAGGCGATCGCCTTGGCCGCGTTATAGCCCACGAGCAGAGACCCTGCGAGGCCCGGGCCGCGCGTTCCGGCAACGGCGTCGATGTCGTCGAGCGTGCAACCGGCCGCCTTGAGTGCTTCCCCGATGACCGGGCCGATTGTCCGGAGATGTTGGCGGCTTGCGACCTCTGGGACGATTCCCCCGTATTTCGCATGCAGGTCTACCTGGCTGGCCACGATCGAAGAGAGGACGACACGCCCGTCTTCAACAACGGCCGCGGCCGTCTCATCACAGGATGTTTCGATTGCAAGGACCCGCACGAGTCAAGAGTATTGCCAGCGTGCGGAGCGAGCCACAGGCTCAGTCCTCAGGTGGCTCTTCCCCGCTCTGATTCATTACGCGGCGTAGCGATAAGTACGTTAATGATGTTCTGCCAGTACCGGGTGATGAGGAACTGGCCGGCCAATGCGCCCGAGGACGCGACGATAACCAGCGTCCAGTCAAACGCCTTCACCTCGGTGAACTCAAAGAATGAACGGATCGACGGCGTATAGACCGTTAACACCAGTGCTGCCAGGAGAAGCAGGCCGAGGACAGTGGTGAGCACAGGCCTGGTGAGACTCTTGAACGACGCCCCCTCGAACCCGAGCACTTCGACGACGAGGAACAGGCCGGTGATGCCGATGGTCAGCGATACGAGAGTACGGGCCTCCTCGATGTCGCGCTGAAGCACCCCTTGTGTCATCAGGTGAACGATAATTGCCGCACTAGCAACTGCCAGCGAGGCGGGGATCGCGAACTGCATTACGTTCCGTGTAAAGTCCCGACCCGAGCCCGGCGGCGGGATGCTGATGGATATGAAGACGGCAGGGATTCCGAGGGTCAGGAGTGCGGTCAACGAGCCGTGCCTGGGCAAGAAGGGAAAATCGAGGCCGAGCATGGTGGTAGAGACGATGAGCAGGAACGCATAGAGGCTCTTCGCGATGAACAGCTTGTTCAGGCGGGCCGTGTTGCCGAGCACTGCAGTCGCTTCCTTGGCCCCTCTGATAAGAGCTTCAAATGAGTCGTTGAGAAGGATGATTCCCGAAACTGCCCGGGCCGTCCCTGTACCCGAAGCCATGGCGACGGCCACGTCGGCCGAACGAAGGGCCTGGACATCATTGGCACCGTCGCCAACCATTGCCACGAAGTGACCCTGGTCGCGCAATGCCTGGACGATTCGCGCCTTAAGAGGTGGCGCGACCCGTCCAAAAACCGAGTTCACGGCCACTGCCTTGGCGAAACCGGCCTCGTCGAGGGCCTCGATTTCGGATCCGGAAACGACTCCTCCGCTGATCTCGATATCGAGCTGTCTCAGCAGCGACGCCACGGTGTGCGGGTTGTCGCCACTGATCAGCTTGGGTTCGATCTCAAGCTCCTTCATTAATTCAAAGGCTCGTCCGACCTCGGGGCGGAGAACGTCGGCCACCGAAAGCAGAGCAATGGCTTCGAGGTTCGGGAGCGGCGTATCTGCGTCGGGCAAAGATGGTGCCTCGGCGAAGAGGACACCGCGAAGACCGCGTTCGGTGTTGTTCGCATAGATGGTTGGGAGTTCGGCGGCTCCGCTGCAGTGTGGGAGCAGAGTTTCCGGAGCCCCCAGCACGAAGTGCCGGGTTTCGCTCCCGAGACGAAGCGAGATTGCGCTCCAGCGCCTGGCAGAAGAGAAAGGAATTGTCGCTGCCGGGACGGCACCGTTGGCCTGATCGGAAAATTCGTCGGCCATCGCCTCAGCGGTCTTGCTGTCCCCTCGGCTCGCGGATGCGAACGTCGCGAGCCATCCGATTTCCCTCTCTTTGCCGGGGAACCAATCTGTGCCGGCGAGAGTCAGCATGTTCGCGGTGATGGTGCCTGTCTTGTCCAGGCAAATGACGTCGGTGTAGTTGAGCGCCTCGACCGCGTTGATGTCCTGGACGATGGCGCCGGATCGTGAGACCCGTACGGCGCCTACTGCAAATGCCACTGTTATCCCGAGGAGAAGACCGATCGGCACGACGCTCGTGACTGTTGCAGCGGTTGCCTCGACTGACTCGGTGAACCCGCGGTCTTCCACGTTGAAGCTGATCATCAGGAGTGTGGCCAGCGCGGCTGTCGCCGTGAGGAGTACCCGGACGATCCGTTGCACCCGGTCCTGAAGAGGAGTTGCCCGTTTCACGAGCACGCGGGCGTCGGCTGTGAGTTTTTGGGCGTACGCTGCGAGGCCGACTAGCTCTGCCGTGTAGTAGCAGTCACCTGCCGTGCAGAAGCTCCCCGAGCGGAGCTCGTCCACCTCACTTTTCTTGATCGAGTCTGACTCGCCCGTGATCAGAGACTCATCGATCTCGCATTCACGGCTGATGATCCGGCCATCTGCGACCACCTGGTCTCCGGGGCGCAGGTGGAGGAGGTCACCGCGAACGACCTCCTCTGCGAGCACGTCCAATTCGCGACCGTCCCGGATGGCTGCTGCTTTGGGGGCGGTCAGGGCGACGAGTTTGCGGAGGGCACGGCCGGCCCGGATTTCCTGGAACGTCCCGACCACGATGTTTGCCACGATCACGATGCTGACGAAAAAACCATCGCGGAATCCGCCCACCGCGAAGAGCGCGATGATGAGGCCGACAAGGACCACGTTGAAGAAAGAGAGCGCGTTCGAACGGATGACGTCGCCGTCTGTCCTGATCTGGGACGTATCGACGTTCGCCTCGCCGGCCGCCGCTCTCTGGGCAGCCTCGTCAGGGGTCAATCCACCGTGCGGCGGAAGGAGGCTGTCAGCCGGTGACGTATCGGGTGTAGCCACTGGAGACAATGTAACAGCAGGCGCGGCCAGATGGCCGCGCCTGCTGTTAGTGCCGCACGCCGCACCGAGCACTGATAGGCCACAAGCGGCATACCTGTGTGCGGCCTATCATCCGTCCGTGCTGCACCGCGTCCCGTCCATCGCCCTCGACCTCCTGACTCTGACGGCCGCCGTTGCTGCCGCCGGGTTCGCCTCAGGCGGGTGGTTCGTTGTTGGAGGAGTGTTCGCCCTTTTCCCGTTGGCGCTTCTGGCTGCGGAGGACAGGGTCGGAACGGAGCGCGATGTGCTCGGAAGGTTCTCGGGCGCGCTGGTGCGGGTTGGTGCGCTCGCGGCAGTTGCGATTGGTATGGCTGTTTACGCTATTCGTTTTGAGAAGGAGTCGGGGGCTGAGTTTGCCGGGGCGCTGGCGCTCGCGGGGTTGCTCGTTGTTGCCTACGCGCGAGTTCGGTCGGAGGCTTCGTTGGGGCGGAAGGAAGGTGGAGGGGGACCAGCCTGGCATGCTCTCCTATTAATAGAGGAGTTCTTGATGCTGGCGGTGATGGCTATCACGATGGTCGTCGGGCAGTGCTTCTGGGGCCTCTGGACAGTTGCCGCGCTGAGCGGGCTGGCCATCCTCGTCCGGCTTGTCCTGCTGCGGGGGATGGCAGCAGGACAAACCGCTACCTCCAGCGGAGGATGAACGGGCCCTCGGAGTCCATGGCTTCCAGCGTGATCGACAGCTCTCCGCCCAAGTGAATCACCGTTAGTTCGAGCTTAGTAACTCCTGTGGGGTCCTTGGCCCGCGCTAGTTTTTTCCCGTCCTGGAGCACCAGCAGCTCGCAATCGAATTCGAGGACAAGCTCGTACCGGCCCGGCGGCAGGTCACGCCAGTCGGTGACCGCCAGCAGTCCCCATTCGCCGTCGGGATACTCGCCGAACGGAGCGCCGTCGAACTCGAGGGCGAGTTCGGGTAGGGACACGGGTTCGTTCTGGATCCGGCGGTCGTTCAGTTCCCGATAGAAGGTCACAGCCCAGGCGTTAGGAGCTTCGAGGGCCCCACGTTCAGGAATGAGGGCCGGACTGGAAGGGGGAGTAGAGGCAGGTATGGGAGACGCCGATTGAGTGAATGTAGGGGCCACAGTCGCGGTGGGAACCGGTCCTCCGCTCCCGCGATCGTCGCGGAGGAACACAGAGGGGAGTGAGACTGCGATGGCCACGGCCAGTCCGGCCAGTCCCACTATTTCACGCTTCACGGGATTTTCTCTCCCCTAATCAGACCTGTTGGCCTGAACGTAACACCCGGACACTAATGGCTCTCGGAGAAAAAACCCCAAAGAGATGAAATTGCCGTTAACCAATTGACGCCGGGATGCGTTTACGGAGGGTAGTAGGAGGAGTGTGTCCTCTGGGCTGCTGCCGTGTCTCACGGTTTCAGCTACGAACCTGGGAGATTGCCATTTGGCGAAGTCACCGGTACATTTCGCAGAGTTTGGCCCGCAGGTGGGCCCGTGCGCCTTGCGCTCGGCGTCTTGCCTTGGGGGGGAGATGACGTACGACCTCAGTGTTCTGTCCACGCATTGGCGCGGGCATTACAGGCATCCCGTTCAGCCAGGTTCCAGTGTTCATGCGTTGGAGCCTTTTTTGGCGTTGAGCGGGCCCGGGGTGAGACCCGAGGCTGAGACGAAGGGAGGAGCCGCTGTCGCGGCCTAGGCCTGGCGCCGGCCCCCGCCCCCAACGGGGTGGAGGCCGAGAGGCACAGCTGCGAACACTGAGGAAACCCTAGGTATTGAAAAGCCCGGACCCGTCCGGATCCCAGCGCCGGGGAGAGGCGGAAAGACGAGCGGGCGAAAGGTGTGGCGAAGGCCGCACGGTCTCAGCGTTTCCTATTTGGTTAGGGCGCGATGAGGGCGAGAGCCCGCAGATCCGGGCGAGTCCGGAGAGAGGCTGGCGGCGAACCAGGCAACTGGTACGCGAAGCCGGCCGCCAAACAAACTCCGCGGGAGCGGGGGTAGGAACAAAGATGGATGCCCTGAGAACCAGGGATATCCAAAGAGAGGGAAAACAGCATTGAGTAAGCAAATTGCTCACAAGCTGAGCGGCAAGCGTTTCGGGTGGCTTATTGGAGCCCTCGTATCGGTTGCAATGCTCGGTACGCTGGGAGCTAACTGGCTCGCAGACGATGCCAATGCAAGGACCGGCTCGGGGTCGCTGTCGGTAACGACGAAGATCCAGCATTGGGACATAGACGCAGGAACTGAAAACGCTGCTGGTAACACCAACGGCATCCTGAGCGTTTTCCATGATCCAGACGACGCGAGGGGCTCGCTCCATCGCGTCTGCATCACAGGTGGCGACCTGGTATCGGGGGACAATGCGTCGATCACGTATTCCGTCCACCTGACGGCCGGTTCCGCCTCAGAAAACAACGGAGCGAAGATCGCTGGACCCGGCAGTACGCCTGAGCCCTGTTATGAGTGGGCATCGGCGAACGTTGGTTCTCAGACGATCAACGCAACCTACGGCGCTGAGACCATTTACTTCGATGGTGTCCCACTGACGACACCACCTGGCGACCAACCGCTCGTCAAAGAGTGGAATGTAATCGACAGCACGAAGCTCGTCGCTGTGACCGGTATTCTTGGCCCAGGTTTGGGGACCACCCCGACCACTATCGCTGCCAATACTGGTGAGCTCGACAACTGGATAGCAGCGCCGGCTACTGCCACTCCGACGGCTCCTAGGGAGTGCGTCCGTGACGATGGCGCGTCCGCTACAGACGTGAACTGCGTGGATCGGGCAGATGTCAACGGCAGCACCATCGAGGTATCCGGTTTGCTGATGACCACCGGTACCAGAGCTGGCTACATATACACGAAAACAGTCAAGTCGTTCATCGATTACACACTTGGTTCGCATTCCAATTACACCGGACCGATCGACGGTGCGTCCCAGACGTACACGGCCATCGGTACGTGCGGCACCGTTCGCGTGGAGAACCCGGTCACTGGGAACACTTTCGTTCTCACGCCAGGTGGTGCAGCGGTCACGGTGCTGAGCAGCGACAAGGGTGTCGGGATCTCGATTTACGCGACGGACGACGGTATCGTGGCGGCCAACGCCTTGGATCCCGATCTCAACTGTCAGCCGAACCAGCTGACCGGCGTGAGTATCGTCACGACCGAGGCCATTCAGCTCCGCAGCGACATTGACCTCGTTCCGGCTGAGACGGTCGTGATCAAGTGGGTCGCACCGCCAGCGGTAACGAAGCAGCCGATCCTGGCATGGGCCGGCCAGCGAATTGTCCTGGAGCACGACTGGACCATCGACGGCACGTCCTGCCCGTGGGACGAAGAGTATGGGCGAAGCAATTTCGCGGTTCTGTACCTGAAGCAGGCACAGGGACCGGGAAGCTTCTCGGCCGACGTCGGGGGGAACAACATTCTCTACGTTTCACCGGACGCCGCGCTCGCCGAAGTTGACATAGCTGTGGAAACGGACAACCCGAACTCGGGCTGCATAAGCCGAGTGATGTACGAGTCCCAGGACCAGGGAGAAGTCGATATCTCGGCTTACATCGTGGAAGGGACCGGCGGTCAGTCTCCCACCTTTGGTGACTTGGCCAGCGCTCAGCCACGAAGCCAGGAAGTCGAC
>DASCML010000013.1:0-5923 GCA_036010925.1 Dehalococcoidia bacterium
GGAGGTGTTGAGCTTCGCTGGAGCCGTGCCGACTCGATCGTTGAGTTCCTCAAGATGATGGGGGAGCGGCGAGGCCTTGGTGAAACATTCGCAGATGGGGTGATGGCGGCCGGAGAGCGGCTTGGACGCGGTGCGGAAGCGTATGCCATGCACATCGGGGGCCAAGAGCTTCCGATGCACGACCCCAAGCTCCAGCCGGAGTTACACACCACGTACAAGCTGGATCCGACCCCCGCCCGCCACACCCAGTACGAGGGCAACCGCCGCCTCGGAAAAGTTCCCCCTGCACCGCAGGACAGCAAGGACTACAGCGGCCGTGGACCTCATCACAAGGCTGCAAGCGAATACATGCACGTCGTCAATTCCGGCGGCATGTGCCAGTTCGTGATGATGGCTGCCAACACCGCTAACATGCCGGAGTGGATCAACGCCGTCACAGACTGGGATATGGGCATCGAAGAGATGATGGAGGTCGGCGAAAGGATCGCAAACCTTCGCATGGCCTACGAAGTTAGAGAAGGCGGTAACCCCCGTCAGCGGCCCGTCCCGGCGCGCGTCACCGGCGAAAGCACAGAGGCGACGCATGCCGGACCGCTTGATGGCATCAAGCTCGATACTGAGACACTTGAGGTGGATTTCCTGGAAGCTTGCGACTGGGACATAGAAACGTGCGTTCCATCCCGTGCGAAGCTCGAGTCGCTTGGCCTTTCGGAAGTGGGTACGGCGCTACACGGCTAGGTGCTAGTGGTGTCACTCCCCGTCCAGTCACTATAGGTGGGAACGAGGCAGGCTTCGCTGTAAGCTCCAGCAGATCGGCGATGGTTCAGTTTCGAATTACCCCAGGCGAGATGTACCCACCTCCCATCAAAGGACGCGGGCTGGTATTGGTGCCGTGGGACGGGGAGCTGGTGGCCCAGATGGCCGCCTGGAGCGAACGCGGATTTCCCTACCATCCATTCGACATGGGCCATCTTCGCGATCCAGAACGTGCCAGCGAGGCTGTCGCTAGGGCGCACCGGGAAGGCCCGCATCGGTACTTTGCGGCGACCGAAGATGGAGTCGCCGTCGGTCGCGTTTGCGTCAACATTCGTGATGCAGCAGGGCTCTACCTCTGGTCAGTGCATGTTCCCCCCGAGCACGAAGGGAGGGGCATAGGTCGCCGAATGGTGGCGACGCTGATCGAGTGGCTTGAAGAGGAGTATCCGGGCTCCGAGTTCGCCCTTACTGCCAATTCCTTTGCCGGGAAGGCGCACAGCGTCTATCGGTCGCTCGGATTCACGGTTGCTGAGATACGGTGGCATTACGACCGTGATATCAGCGAACTGCTCTGGAAGACGGATAGCGAACGCCGCAAGCAGGTGCTCGGTCACATTCGTCACTTTGCCGGGCAGTGGCAGGTGCGCACCTACCTCATGAAGCGCCGTCCCGGCACGCCCATGCACATCGACCCGATCCGACTTCGCTCCGCTCCGCGTGCGTGATGTTGCCTATCCCTCGGCCCAGGCCGCGTCGTTCAGGGCCATAAACCCTCCTGACACGAGCGAATGCCCCCCAAGGAGAAGGGGCATCGGTGAGTCGGCCGCTGCCAGCGCGAACTCCTGCAGCCAGGGGTCTTCGATCGCCACGTGATCAAACAGGTCACTTCGAAACCTGTCCTCCTTCGATGGATGAATGCCCGCGTGAGCCATTAGGACTCTTGAATCAATGATCGCCCCGTCGCCCATGGATTCGAGCATCCCGAAGAAACGTTCCGCGCCCACCTCCTCCAGGAGAAAGCCAAGACCCGAGCGCGGTTCGTGTCCGGGAGGTGCGGTCGCCAGGCCGCGCTCTTCGCTGAAAACCCTTACCCGACAGGCAGTCTCCCCCTCCATGTACTGCCACGTTCGGCTGCCGACACGCCCGGCGACGGTGACTTCCTTGTCCCGATCACAAAACAAAGACATGAGGCGCCGGGCACGGGGCAGCAAGGGGAAGGAAATCGAACACGCAGACGCGAGCTCGTCACTCAAGTCGGGTTGCAAGGACAATAGTGCGAGGTCCGTCGGCGTGTCGAGGTCGAATTGAGTAGCGGTTGTCCGCGGAAGGCTTGCTACCTCCAGGCCCCCGTCGTCCCGAAGCCTTCGCGGGAGCAGGTTGTCGCGGCGTACTGGCTCGGGCAGCCTCTCAATCGCCGATCCCGGGCACCATCCGGTCAGGTCGCCGGAATAGAAGTTATTGGTCACGGCCGTCCCCTGCCGGTCGATCGCATGCGCAATCTGGTCGAAGCCATCTTCGTCGAAGAGAGGGAGTGCGCTCGCTCCCATCACCACCGGGCGTTCTAGACTGTGCTGCTTCACGATGCAGCGCAGCGCTTGATCGAAGTCGAACGGGACGGCGGCTTCGATCGTTTCGATCGTGATTGAAGTGGGGCCCGCGAACGAACCGGGTTCGTCCGTGGCCAGGATTATCTTCTCAAAGCCGGCGCGGGTCGCCGCTGCCGCATGCTGATTCGCGACCGTGATCCCGGCCTCACCTAGGCTGCGCTCGGCCGTTCCGCGCCCCACGCCGCCATGAAAGAGAACGAGTGCCGGGCCTAGGATCGCCACCACGTCAGCCTACCATTGCACCTGGTGATTCGGTGTCGAGTATTCTTTGAAGCACCTTCCCGGCGCCGCCGCGGAACCGAGGTGACTGCGTGGCCCCCACCGACGCGAAGCGGGCACTCGCGCTTAAGACCATCGATCGGGTGAGCGCTGAACTACGCGAGCTCAGTCTCTCCATCCACGAGACCCCTGAGCTCAACTTCGAGGAGCATCACGCACACTCGCGGCTCACCGACTTCCTGGAGTCGAAAGGGTTTCGCGTCGAGCGGGGGGCATATGAGATGTCCACGGCTTTCGAAGCAGTCACCGGAAGCGGCGGACCGACGCTCGCCGTGCTCTCCGAGTACGACGCGTTGCCTGGTATTGGACACGCCTGCGGTCACAATCTGATTGCCATCTCCGGGGTGGCGGTCGGGCTGGCCCTCAAAGAAGCCCTCGGCGACTCGGCCGGCACCGTCGTGATCTTGGGCTCGCCTGCAGAAGAAGGCGGCGGCGGAAAGATTTGCATGATCGACCGGGGCGCATTCGAAAGCGTTGATGCCGCGATGATGCTCCATCCCGCACCCCACGATTCTGTCTGGTTCCAAGCGAATGCTATTCAGACGATCGAGGTCGAGTACCACGGGCAGAACGCCCACGCAGGCAGCGCCCCCTGGGAAGGGATCAACGCTCTCGATGCAATGATCTCTGCCTTCAACAATGTTTCGATGATGAGGCAGCAGCTGAGGCCGACCGACCGCGTTCACGGTGTCATCACGGACGGCGGCCTCAAGCCCAACATCATCCCTCATCACACGGCGGCCGAGTTTTATATCCGCTCTGTGAATGTCAAACAGCTCGAGGAGCTACAGGAGAAGGTACGGGCCTGCTTCACAGGCGCCGCCGAGGGCACACGCTGCCGGCTCGATTTCAGGCTGACGGGGACGCCTTACTCAGATGTTGTGGTCAACGATGTGATGGGAAAGCGCTACGCGTTGCACTTCCGCGAACTTGGCGGCACTGTCCCATCGAAATCCTCGGCGGGTCCCAGCGGTTTCAGTACAGACATGGGCAACGTCAGCTACACGGTGCCATCGATTCATCCAATGTTCGCGATACCCGTCTCCGACGGCGTCGGGAACCACACTCCGGGTTTCACCGCCTGCGCTGCCACAGAGAAAGCTCACGAAGCTTCATTGCGTGCCTCAAAGTCGCTTGCCCTGACTGCCCTCGATCTGTTCGATGACCCTGCGCTGCTGGCTGCAGCGAAGGATGAGTTTGAGGCCACTACCGTGGCAGGCTGAGCAGCTGGTCGCAGCCGGATCGCCATGCACACGGTGCCTGGCGCCGGTTCCATGGGTACGGCTCATTGACGATGCGAACACATGTTCTATCATCCATAACTAAGAATCCTCGTGAAACGTGGGCCGACGCGACGATAACCAATTGAGCCAGTAGCATTAATGCCATACGTTCCACCGGGATACCGGTGGAGCCGGAGCCCCTCTCGGGGCAACTTTCCACTCCATCGAGGACTGTGATGAAAGTCGTCTTCTTCAAGGGCGTCGAAGGTACTGCGCAGATCGGCGATGTCAAAGAGGTGAAGCCCGGATTTGCGCGCAACTACCTGCTCCCGAGGGGCCTGGCAGGACCGACGACAAGAGACAACATGCAGCATGCGCTATCGCTCGCGGAGCGCGAGAAGCGCATACAGGTCAAGCTCGACGCGGAGGCCGAGGTGGTCGCAGCTCCGCTCGAAGGTGCCCAGATTTCCGTCGAGGCGCGTGTCGGCGACACAGGCCAGTTGTTTGGCTCGATTACGACCCGAGATATTGTCGGGAACCTTAAGGAAACACACGGGGTCGAGGTCGATCCGCACTCCGTGCTGCTGTTCGAGCCCATCCGGGAGCTTGGCTCCAAGGATGTAGCCATCCGGTTCACCCGGAATATCACGGCGACAATCACCGTGAACGTCGAGCCGGACGAAGCCTCGAAGGAAATTGTCGAGAGGCTTGCGGCTGAGGCTGAGGCCGAGCGGGTCGAGGCCGAAAAGCGGGAGGCCGAGCTGGCCTACGCAGAACGGCAGCGCGCCCCTCAGAGCGACGAGCACACTGCGCCGACCGAATCCGATGTGGAGGCGGAAACGGGAGAGGAATCAAGCGCGGAAACATCCGAGGATTCGGCGACTTAAGAGGAGTAAGCCGGGAAAGGAGCGAGGTCACACAAGCGCAGGTTGGCCGTAAGGTCCTCCAGCAGGCGTGTTCGCCACCACCTCCCGATGGTCATACTCTCGGCGCCAGACAGGCTCCCTCCGCATGATATCGAGGCCGAAGAGGCCGTAATCGCCTCTCTGTTGGTTGACAGCGAAGCAATTTATCAAGTTACTCCCATCCTCCGGCCGGGCGATTTTTTCCGTGAAAAGAACGGCTGGGTTTACGAGGCATGTCTTGAGCTGTGGAGCCGCGACGAGGCTATCAACCAGATCACGGTTGCCCATGAGCTGGCCCGCCGCGACCGCCTCGAAGAGGTCGGCGGACAGACTTACCTGGTCGATCTGATCCGTTCGCTTCCAACCAGCATCGGTGTTGAGTTCTATGCCCAGATAGTTCGCCGTGATGCGACCTACCGTGGGCTGATTCACAGCGCGACGGCGATCATGCAGATGGCTTACGAGGCTCCGTCCGACCTCGAGCAGGTGCTTGGTCGTTCGGAGACCCTGCTGCAGCAACTGCGTGGGGGCGAGAACTTCCGTGACTTCGTCCACATCAGTCAGGTTCTCCAGTCTTACTTGGAGGAGGACGCCGAAGTATTCGCGGCCAGACAGCTGCAGACGCTGCGAACAGGCTTCCACGATCTGGATCTCCTTCTTGGCGGCCTCAAGCGGGCCGACCTCATCATCGTTGGGGCGAGGCCCAGCGTCGGGAAGTCCAGCTTTGCGCTCGGGATCGCAAGGAATGCTGCGCTGAGCCAAAAAGCGAGCGTCGCCTTCTTCTCGCTCGAGATGTCGGCTGAGCAACTGGCGATTCGGCTGCTTTCGAGCGAGTCCGAGGTTGATAGCACTCGACTGAGGCTCGGCGAGCAGACTGATGTGGAAGAGCGCAGAGTCATCCGGGCACTTGGCGAACTATCCGAAGCCAACATCTGGTTCGACGACACGCCGATGCTCACTGCGTCCGAATTGAGAGCGAAGGCGCGGCGCCTGGAGCAGGAGAAAGGGCTTGACCTGATCGTCGTCGACTACCTCCAGCTAATGCAGGGTGACCAGGGAGGCGGTAGCCGCGAGAATCGGGTCCAGGAGATCAGCTACATCTCGAGGATGCTAAAAGGGCTTGCTCGCGAGTTGAATGTGCCGGTCGTCGCCT
>DASCML010000014.1:0-3765 GCA_036010925.1 Dehalococcoidia bacterium
CGAATTCTTCGGCATGTTCAACACGTCCAAAAAGGGGATGGTGCTCGATTTGAAACACCCTGCCGCGAAGTCGATCGCCCTGAAGCTCCTAGAATGGTGCGATGTGGCCTTTGAATCGTTTACGCCGGGCACGATGAAGAACCTCGGCCTCGATTACGAGGTCGCAAGGAAGCTCAATCCGGGCATCATCATGGTCAGTACCTGCCTGATGGGGCAGACCGGACCGGCCTCGAGTCTCGCCGGCTATGGCTATCATGCGGCGGCGATTTCTGGTTTCTACGAAGTGACGGGTTGGCCCGATCGCACTCCCGGTGGGCCCTTCACCGCTTACACCGACATCATCGCACCAAGTTTTCTGACGACAACTGTTGCGGCAGCAATAGATCACCATCGTCGCACCGGAGAGGGGCGCTACATCGAGCAGGCCCAGATGGAAGCCGCGTTGCAATACCTTGCGCCGGAGCTGGTCGACTATCAGTTCAACGAAACGATCCCGCGACGGATGGGTAACGCCGATCCGAATATGGCACCGCACAGCGTCTATCCCTCGCAGGGAGATGACCAGTGGATAGCTATCGCCTGCGAAACGGACGAGCAGTGGGAAGCTCTGAGGACTCAGCTGGGGAGTCCGACCTGGGCGGCTGATCCATCCCTGTCGACCGCCGAGGGCCGCCTGGGGCAACAGGAGTTGCTCGACCGGGAGATCGGAAGCTGGACCGAGTCGCAGAACAACAAGGCGCTCATGCTTCGGCTTCAGGAGGCCGGCGTGCCAGCGGGCGTTGTGGCCCATTCAAAGGAGCTCCTTGAGGACAAACAGCTCGCCCATCGGAAGTACTTCCGAACTCACCACCACACGGAAATGGGTGACGTTCCGTACGAAGGCCATGGGTACTGGATTCGCGGATACGACAATGGCCCCCGGTTTGCCGCTCCCGGCGTCGGTGAGCACACCTTCGAGATCCTGACGTCGATTCTGGAGATGTCGGAGCAGGAAGCTGCCGAGGCTCTGGCGAGCGGAGGCGTCGGCGCCTAGGGAGAGTCCGAACCCTTGAGAGGCCGGTGGGCTGGCCGTAGTTATTGAGGACGTTGTTGAGAGAGAAAGAGCCGAGCCTGCTGGTTGTGGTTAACGAAAAGACCATGACCACCAGGTGGACTCGCTCTCATGTTACGTGCTGCTCTCGCTGACCCTCACACGATCGACATGTAGACTCAGCGGGCACTTTTCGTTCGGAGACCTTAATTGAAGCTGCATGAGTATCAGGCCCGTGACCTCCTCGCTGCCAACGGCGTTGCCGTGACAAATGGCCGGGTGGCCAAAACGGCCGAAGAAGCGAAGGCAATTGCCGATGAACTCGGCGGCAAAGTTGTTGTGAAGGCACAGGTGCACGCCGGTGGGAGGGGCAAGGGGCGCATGGTGCCCGAGTCAGAGACCGGAGACATGTTCACCAAGCTCACCAGCGACTCGGCGAACCATGCCGGGTCGGTCCGGGGAGAGCGCATCGGCGGCGTGCGGCTTGCCGACACCTCCGAAGAAGCCCGGGCGGCGGCGGAAGCGATCGTGGGTCACCATCTGGTGTCGATTCAGACCGGACCCGAAGGCAAGCTCGTCAAGAACGTCCTGGTCGCAGAACAGGCGGAGATTGAGAAGGAATACTACGTGTCGATCCTTGTCGACGGTGGAGTCGGCGGTCACCTGTTCATTGCCTCCGCCGAAGGTGGTCAGGAGATAGAGGCGGTCGCTGCTACGAATCCCGACGCCATCGCCCGCGTCCCCGTCAATGCCGCCACCGGGTTCGAGCCTTATATCGGTCGCACGCTGGCGGCCAGACTCGGCTTTAAGGGCGACCAGGCGGCCCAGTTCGCAAAGCTCGCCGAGGGTCTCTACAACACTGCAGTCGCGACTGACGCGAGCCTCGTGGAGATCAACCCGCTTGCCTTGTTGACCGATGGGCGAGTGGCGGCGGTCGACGCCAAGCTTTCCGTTGACGACAACGCGCTCTACCGTCACCCCGACCTGGAGGCCTTCCGCGACAAGGACGAGGAGGACCCGCTTGAGGTCCAGGCCCAGGAAATGGGCGTGGCAAACTTCATTAAACTCGATGGCAATATCGGCTGCATCGTCAACGGGGCCGGCCTGGCGATGGCGACCATGGACGCCATTAAGCTTGCCGGTGGCGAGCCAGCGAACTTCCTCGATATCGGCACGGTGAACGACCCGCAACGCGTAGTTTCGGCTCTCAGCGTGATCGTGCAAGACCCCGCGGTGGAGGCGATACTGATCAACATTTTTGGCGGAATGGCGCGCGTTGACATCATCGCGCAGGGTGTGATCGATGGCTTTGATCAGCTTGGGATCAAGCTTCCAATCGTGATGCGACTCGTGGGTACCAACCTGGCCGAGGGGGAGAAGCTCCTCGACGAGTCGGGCGTGCCGGCCATTAGGGCTACGGAGTTCGGAGAAGCTGCGACCAAGGCGGTCGAGGCTGCCAGAGGCTAGGTGTTCTGAGGGCTGCGAAGTTCAGGCCGGCCCGGGAAGGGAGGTAGGACTCCAGCCCCCGGTTTTCTATGGCACTTCTCTGCCCTGTCGAGCTGTCACCTACTGGGCCTCGGCGGCGGCGGCCTCTTTCTTGGCGAGGGCTTTTGCAAGGGCGCGTCCCTTGTCAGGTGTTGGGTCCTTCACCAGTCCGTAGATGTCCCGTCCCTCGTGCTCCTCAGGCAGGTATTCGGTGATCGGCAGCCCTTCCTCGTTTACGAACAGAAGGCAGTGGCAGTACTTGTAGATTTGCATTTCGTCGCAGGCGCAAATCCAGGTCCGCCGCTTGGCCTCTTCCTCCTTCGGAAGGTACAGTCCGTCCTCCCATTTTCCGTCTGCGTCCTTGGACGGGTAGAAGTTGCACGGGCATATAGGCCGCCCGTAGTTGTCGATGTGAGAAGCAAGACCGAGCACAACACCCTCGGTGACGTACCGGTCCGGATGAAGTTTCGTCCCTGACTTCGAAGTGAAAGCCCCGGCGTATTTCCACATCTTGTCAATCGACTTCTGACTCGGCTCTTCCATCGAAGCGCTCCCTTTTCAAATAGTCACGTGGACCTAGTTTTGGTCTCTTCTAGATAGTGAGTCCGCCAAGCCCTTGCACGCCTCGCGCGTACTCGATTTCGTCGACGTGGCGATTCCCCTGCGTGAGGCAGACACCGAACAGTCCGTTCCAGACTGTCGAGTTGCTCCGGACTACCCGGTTAATAATGTTGTTCTCGATGTGTACGTGATGCCAGAGAGGAAAGAATGCCGCCCCACCGCCTTCGCCTGGTTTGAAATTGAAGTGGTCTGCGGTCATGTCCTCGGCGGCTTTGTCAAGGAGGCTGTGCATCGTTTTGAAACTTACGCGGAGGAGTTTCCTCTTGGGATTTGGCATTGAGGAGATCTCCTGGAGATTGTGGCATCCGCAGGGGCGGAGCCGGGGCGAGATGGTGGGCGGTGAGGGACTCGAACCCCCGGCCTCCTCGGTGTAAGCGAGGCGCTCTAACCAGCTGAGCTAACCGCCCTCAGCTCAAGTCTAACCGGGCTTCTCACTGCCGGCCTGCGCTATCCGCTCGAACCCGGTGATGACTGCCCGGGCGTCGTTCATCTCGATGCGGTGGTCCACGAGCCAGGAGCGAAAATCGGCCTCGTGCCAGCTCCCCTCACGGCCATACGGGTCGAGATCTCCGAAAAAGGACGCGGCTAATCGAAGATCCATCAAGCTTCGGTTCCTCTCGATGATGGAT
>DASCML010000015.1:0-7152 GCA_036010925.1 Dehalococcoidia bacterium
ACGGTGACTATCTCCGCTGCGGGGCCATCGCCCGGTTCTCTCCTGTCATGGGGGAAGTCGTGCGGCGCGCCAACGCGGGAACGCCGGTCATCGGGATATGCAACGGCTTTCAGGTACTTTGCGAAAGTGGCCTCCTACCTGGCGTCTTGATGCGCAACAGCAGCCTTGAATTCAGGTGCGAATGGACACACCTTCGCCGAGGGGGAGGGTCGACCCCCTGGCTTCACGGCGTGCCGGACTCGGCCGTACTCCGGATACCGATAAGCCACGGCGAGGGGAACTACTTTGCCGATGCCGAGACGGTGGCAGAGCTTGAGGACGAGGGACGGGTAGTTCTCCGCTACTGTGATTCCTTAGGGGACATCACCGAAAGCGCGAACCCTAATGGGAGCGTGAGGAACATCGCCGGGATCATCAACAATGGCGGCAACGTGCTTGGCATGATGCCCCACCCGGAACGGGCCGGTGAAACGCTCGTCGGGGGCGAAGACGGGAACGTTTTCTGGATGGGCGCGCTGGCTGCAGCCTCAGGCTAGAGCTGACCCGCGTCGCGCTCTTTACAAGTCTTGGCCTCGCAGTACACTGCCGGAGCGCCTGGTTCTGAGACGGGCACAAGAAGGAGTATCGAATGACTGCCGCAGGGATGACCTACCCAATCGGTCTTGAAGCCTACGATCCGGCTGAGCAGGACCGACTCAGCGTATTTCTCCGGATCATCTATGCCATCCCCCAATTGATAGCCCTCTATTTTGTGCAGATCGTGCTCATGATTCTCTCGATCCTCGCCTGGTTCGCGATCCTTTTCACGGGCCGATACCCGGATGCCTTCGCCAACTTCACAGCGGGCGGGTTGCGGTGGTGGGCCCGCACCAGCGGCTACATTTTTTTGTTGACGGACCAGTACCCGCCGTTTTCCCTTGAGGAGACTGACGAGTACCCTGTTCGTCCGGCGATCAATATCGATCTCGGAGAGCGTAATCGTCTGACAGTGTTTTTCCGGACTATCCTGATAATTCCACACTTTGTGGTTGTGGCGGTGCTTGAGGCCATAACCGGCGTTCTGCTCTTCATCGCCTGGCTGGTGGCGTTGTTTACAGGAACGGTTCCGGTCGGAATACATAACTTCATCGCCAGCTTCCTGCGTTACTCCCTCAGGACTATGAGCTACTACCAGCTGGCGACGGACGAATACCCGCCGTTCTCGCTGGAATAGTGTCTGTGAATTGATGTCGCAACGAGCGAACGCTTGACGCAGCTCGGCGACCAGGAGCGGCCGGATGATGCCCTTCACGAGACAGTCGATTCCTCCCCGCCCCTCCCGGCTCCTCCTTCGGAAGTGAGCCGGGACGACGAGCTGCTGTATCCCGTCCGTGCCCAATTCGTTTACGCGGAGCCGCTGAGCAGGTGGAGGACGGCGCTTCGCTTGCCTCTGCTGATACCCGCGTGGATCTTCCTTGGGGTCGTCACAACGGCTGTTCTCTGGCTGAGTGTGGGCGCTGCGCGTCTGGCGATCTTTTTTCGTCGCAAGCACCCGGATTGGCTCTTCGAATTCCATGCTGGATACTTGGGATTCGCCACCCGCTTTCAGGCCTATATTTACCTGCTGACGGACAAGTACCCCAGTTTCTCTCAGGAGGCCGGCGGTCCGGTCACCTTAGAGATCACCGGCCCGCTTCAGGGTGCCCTGAGCCGCTGGCGGGGCATGATCTGGCGCAGCATCCTGCTCGTTCCGCACTTCGTAGCCGTCTCGGCCATCATGAGTGCACTGAGCGCGATCACACTACTGGCCTGGTTCGCGATTCTCTTCACCGGCCGCTACCCCGAGGGTCTTTTCACCTTCGCGGCGGGCGCGATTCGCTGGGAGACGCGGATCCGAGCCTACATGCTCCTGCTTACGGATCGCTATCCGCCGTACGCACTTTCCGACGAGGCTCCGCCGGCCAGCCGGCGCGCCACCATCTGGTCGGGAATCGCTGGCTTTGCCCTTACGGCCGGAACTGTGGCCCTGATAGTTGTTGGAGCAGTCATTGGCTCCCGCCCCGACAGGTTTGATGTCGATTACGATTCGCTCTCGGAAGGCCGCAGCTCCCACTTTATTGTTTATGAGCGCTTCGGCGGCAATGTCACGCTGCTGATGGTCAGCATCCATGACCCGGGCGACGAGCAGGTTCCGGGAGTCGATTTCGAAAGAGGCCAGCGAGTCGTCATCTTCGAATGGGAGCTCGAGAATCGGTCCGGGGACGACTTTGAGATCGACGACGATTTCAAGCTCTATTACCGGGACGGCGTCCGGTCCGCCTCGACGAGTCCGGTTCTCGTTACTCTCGCAGGGGAGAAGGTTCCCGAAGTGCTTGAGGAGAAGTCCGAGTCGTTTATGCAGGTGGTGTTCGTGATCCCGGATTCGGCCGAGCCGACAAGCCTGCGCCTGGAACTATCTTTCCTTCCCTTTGGCGGCCTCTCGTACGAGTTCGAATAGTCCAACTCTTGGACGCGGCATGATTGGCCTCTCGATCGGAATCTGTATCTCTAATACCAATGCTCGAGACAGAGCGATTGACCAAGCAGTACCCGGAGGTAACAGCTCTCGACGGGCTTACGCTCTCTCTAGCCGGGTCTCATCGGGCTCGTTGGTGCAAATGAGACGGGGAAGAGCACTCTCCTAAAGATTCTCCTCGGCCAGTCGGCCTCCCTGGATGCTGACCATGAATTCGAGCACATCGCCATCCCGCAGTTCGTGGTCTAGGTTGCTCTGAACGTCGTTGACGACGGCCATCACTGCTTCCGCGTCGGCCGGGCTGAACCCTTCCGCCAGGAACACGGTGCGGGGAGTCAGGCCAGCTGCGAGTTCGGCCCGGGTTACGGGCTTACCAGAGCGGGTGCGGGGAATCAGTGTGGAGAACCAGCGGACTTCGACCGTCATATGCCGGGCTCAGGCGCCGCAGGCGCAGTTCCCACCGCAGGCGCAGCTGGCAACCGCAGGGGCCTCGTCCTCGACGCTCACACCCCCGCGCGAGACGGCAAACATCGAAAGAACGCGCTCGGCCCTGTGGCCTTTGCCGCATCTGGCCGGTTTGGTCGCGGCAGACATTGGACGGCGTTCCTCGAATCGACTTTGACACTTGGGACAGAAGAACTCGTATAGGGCCATTACGCCAGTATATTCGGACGGACGTGTGGACGCGTCAGGCGGCGCGGGTGTCGTCGTCTTTCCCGGGCGACTCCGCGGGCGTGACCGGCGGTGCCGCCTCTGGGGCCGTTGTCGGCCTTGTGCTCTGCGGCATGGGCGGCAGCGAGAAGCTGGGAGCGGGCTTTGCAGGCGTCTCCGCAGCCGGCGTTTCCCTAGCCGGAGAATAATCCGGAAGGTCCGGCAGCGAGAGAGCGACATCCGACAGGATCAACCTGGTCATCTCGTTGCTGGGCGCCACCCAATCGTCGCGATTTCGCCCAAGAACACTCGAAATCCGACTGGTGATTGCGCGCCAGGGTCGACTGGTAACCATAAGAGCTAGACGATAACTCCGAAGGATGACCGAGGGCAAGCGGAGCTAGCTCCTCCCAGTTTCAATATCGGCAAAGAATTCGCTGACAACATGGTTGAACTCTGAAGGCTTTTCAAAGTAGGCGGAATGCCCGGAGTCCAGGACCTGGTGCATACGGGAGCCACCGACGAGTTGATGGGCTTCGCGGATAAGCTCCGGCGAAGTGATCTTGTCGTATTCACCCACCACGAAGAGCACCGGAGCACCAGTGGCGATTATTGATCCGTGCATGCTGCCCCGGTAATTCCGAGGAGGGCGACCAAGAAACTGGGCTGGGCGCCGTGGGTTCAGTGCATTGATCTGCCGATAGAGCGTGGCCAGTGCGGGTTGCTCTTTCTCGAATGTGTCGGTCAGCGAGAAATCCCGGAGGCTCGCTCCGCCCCGTTCGGCTCGAAGCTCGTCCTGAAGTTCTCTTATCCGGTCATTGGTAGCGCCGGCGGTCGTCCCAGAAAGTACGATGCTTCGGATGCGCTCGGGGGACTGCCGAATGAGTCCGGCTACGGCGCGCCCTCCCATCGACTGGGCGATCACGTGCGTGTGGCGAATTTCGAGGTGGTCAAGTAGTCCGACGAGGTCCGTTCCCAGAGCGAATCGGCCGACCGACATGTCCCCACGGGAGAGGCCCCAGCCGCGAGCGTCGAAGGCAGTGCAGCGGAACCGCTCCCCGAAAAACGCGAGTTGCTGCCACCAGGACAGGTGGTTTCCCCCGGCGCCGTGAAGAAACACGATATCGGGCCCATTTCCGTTCTGCTGATAATAGAGGGATGCGCCGTTCACTTCGGCGTATGGCATCCGGACAGTCTAAGCCCCTCTTCGCATCACTGCCGGGCGGGGATGCTCGACTGGTGACCGCGGCGCAATAATGACTCATGCCCGAACTGGACCTGCAATTACAGCACTGGCTGGAAACGCAGTCCCGATTTGAGGAATGCCTGGTGAGTCGCGTTGTGCCGTTCACCGGCGGGGCATCGAACATCACCTGTCGTGTGGATCTCGAAGGTTGGACGCAGTCGAGCCTGGTCCTCCGGCTCCAGCGCCAGGAGGGCATCTTCGCCCCTTACGACGTGATCAGGGAGGCACGGGTTCACCGGGCCCTGAGGGACGCACCGTTCCCCGTTCCAGCTGTCATTGCGGAAGAGCCGGATCAGGGGCCCCTCGGTGCTCCGTTTATTCTTCTCGAGCTCATCGACGGCCTGCACATGGGTGAGGCGGGTGCGGAAGCTGATTTCAGCCAGTTTGTGGGTGCCGTCGCCGCCATTCACGAATTCGACTGGCGAGCAGCGGGGCTGCAATTCCTGGGCGAGCCACGGAGCTCAGGCGAGGCAATTTCCCGTGAGATCGGTGCTGTTGTGGCCCGAATGGCTCTGTTTGGATGCGAAAATGACGACCGCCTCCTTGCTGGCGTAGAGAGGCTCCGTAGTCGTATTCCAGATGACGGTCGCGTGGTGTTCTGCCAGGGCGACATCAATGCTTTCAACTACCTGTTCCGTGACCACCGCCTGGTGGGAGTTGTCGATTGGGAACAGGCCCACCTCGGCGACTCGAGAAGCGACCTGGGGCAACTGCTGGCCCTGACTCACCTCAAGGGTGCCCCCCTCCTTCCCCCATCGGATCTTCCGTTCGTCAACGCATACGAAGCGGTGTCGGGGCGGGCCCAGCAAGGGCTCGAGTTCTTCCGCGCCTTCTGGTTCTTTCAGCTCTCGGTCATTCATGCCGGTTGGGTCAAGTTCAACGGCACATCCCCATGGTTCGACCGGGGGCATGCTACCGCCCTGCTTGAGCAGGCCCTGGCGGAGGTCGACTAGGTAGTCGTTGTCAGATCAGGCCGGGTCTGCACGGGTTCCCGGCTTCTGGGTGGGTCGCCGAGCGCGGCGGAACACTCTTCGTGCTGCGGGCCGTTCGTCCTCGAGGTCGGGTTCGGGGGGCGTTGTGGAAATGGTGAATAGGAAGATCGTGCCTCGCCCTAGCTCGCTGACAGCCCGGATTTCGCCGTCGTGGGCGCGCACAATTTCCCTGCAGATCGCGAGGCCCAGCCCGTAGCCCTTTCGCTCCCCGCCATCGGCAGGCGCGCGGTAAAAGCGCTCGAACAGATGCGGGAGGTGCTCCGGACTGATTCCGGGTCCGTTGTCCGTCACGCTGAACTCAACGGTTTGCGGGTTGAACTGGCGGCCCTGCACCCGGATCTTCCCGCCCGCTGGGGTGTGGCGAAAGGCGTTGTCGAGCAGGTTGTTGAGGACTTGCTCGAGACGGTCGAAGTCGGCATTTACCGTGGGACGCCCGCGTTCGACGAATTCCAGGTCGACCCCGGATTCCTCGCTTCGTAGGGCGAAGACTTCGCGCACGTGCTCGAACAGCTCTTTGACGGTGAGCGTTTCCCGGTTGAGCGGAAGCTGCCCGCTTTCCAGCCTCGATAGCGCCAGCAGCTCATTCACCAGCCGGAGCACACGTCCGGCCTCGGCGTCGATCACTCTCATTGCCTGCTTGGTCCCTTCAGGCGTATCGATGGTGCCGTCGAGCATGGCGTTGGTGAATCCGCGGATGCTGGTAAGCGGCGTCTTTAGCTCGTGCGAGATATTGGCGAGGAAGTCGCGCAGCGTTTCCTGCGACTGCTGCACCTCCTCGGTCATTCGGTTGAAGGTTGTTGCTAACTCTCTGACCTCGCGAGGTCCTGTCGCAGGGACTCGCTGGTGGAAGCTGCCCCTGGCTACCCCACGAGCGGCGCGGGCGATGTTTCGGAGCGGGGCTGCGACGCTCTGTGAGAGGAGGAAGCCCAGGAGCAGGGCAGATGCGACGCCGATGAGGCCCGAGAAGACGAGCCGAGGGGCGAGATCTCCGAACACCTCGCCCAACCCGGCGGCAGGCTCTGCCACGACGAGAGCAGCTGCCTCAGTCCCCGGGAATGCCTCGATAACACGGCTGCTCAGGAGGAGGGTGACACAGAGAAGCGACTCACGTTCGGGTGGGTCAAGCCTGCATCGCACAGGGTCGGAAAGACTCCGAGGCGTATTTTCGAGCTCTCGCGATAAGTCAAGGCCGATTACCACGGCCTCGTCGAGAGAGTCGGGCCCCGCCCACAGTCCCGAAAGGACGTTCCCGTCTTCATCAACCACGGCCAGCGACGTCGCCGGTGCCACGCCGCCGGCGGCCCGACTGTGGATGAAGTTACGAAGCACGAGGAGCAGGTCTGCTCCGCCCGTCGCCGGTTCGTCGCCATCGGTGATCGTCTCCAGCTCGGCATTTGCCTGAGAGTCGAGCAGGCGACCAAGGTCTTCGAGGCTGCCGTAGGTAATCGAATCCTGGTATCCGCCCAGGAGGAACAGGAGGCTGAGGGCGGTCAGACTGAGCGTGACAGCTATGATTACCAGGTAGGTGATAAAGAGCCGAGCCTGGAGACTGTTCACTTAAACCCACCGGGTCGCATCAAGCGTCGGCAGCGACCAGTTTGTATCCCACTCCGCGCAGTGTTTCTATCTGGACATCGGCTCCCTGCAGCTTCGAGCGCAGGTGTTGGACGTGAACGTCGACGGTCCTGGTTTCGCCGGCGAAGTCGTAACCCCAGACCGTTTCGAGGAGCTGGTCGCGCGTTAGAGCGATCCCCGGGTTTTCCGTGAAC
>DASCML010000016.1:0-13124 GCA_036010925.1 Dehalococcoidia bacterium
TAGTGCTGTATGGAGGGAGATCATCTTCCCGTTGACCTTCGCACCGACCGTCTGGTGTCCGAGGTCGGTGTGGATGTGATAGGCAAAGTCGAGAGGGGTGGCCCCCGCAGGTAGCTCCATCACGTCACCACGGGGTGTGAAGACAAACACCTTCTCGGGGAAAACGTCGGTCTTAAGTCCCTCTACGAACTCTTCCGCGCCGGCCACCTCCCGCTGCCACTCAAGAAGCTGTCTTAGCCAGGCAATTCGATCTTCGTCGTCTGGATCGTGCGGCGCTCGCTCCTTATACCGCCAGTGAGCGGCGACACCGTGTTCCGCCACCCGGTGCATGTCCCTTGTCCTGATCTGGATCTCTATCAGACGGCCGTGAGGACCCATAACAGTGGTGTGCAAGGACTGGTAACCGCTGTCCTTCGGGCCTGCAACATAGTCATCGATCTGACCGGGAACCGGGCGCCAGAGCTGGTGAACAGCACCGAGAACGTGGTAGCAGTTCTCCACCGTTTCAACGAGCACCCTCAATGCGAGCAGATCGTAGATCTGCTCGAAGCCCTTGGCCTGGGCGGCGTAGCGGCCTGCCTTCTGGTAAATGCTATAGATGTGCTTCGCCCGGCCCTGGATCTCCGCCTTGACCCCTGACTCGTTTAGGTGGGCTGACAAAGTGTCAGCCGCCTCGCGAATGAATCGCTCGCGAACTCCCCGCTTTGACGCGAGCCGCGCGGCGATCTCCTTGTAGCTCTCAGGTTCGAGGGCCCGGAACGCCAGATCCTCTAGCTGCCATTTGATCTGCCAGATCCCTAGGCGGCTCGCCAGTGGCGCATAGATGTCCATCGTCTCGCGGGCTATCCGCCTCTGTTTGTCGCGGTCAAACACCCAGAGCGTGCGCATGTTATGGAGCCTATCGCACAGCTTGATCACGACGACAGAAACGTCTTCCGCCATCGCCAGGAACATCTTCCGGATGTTTTCTGCCTGCCGGGCTGCCCGCTCCTCGCCGTCGACAGGCCCGATGCGAGCCTGCAGCTTATCCAGCTTGGTCAGGCCCTCAACAAGCCGCGCCGCTTCAGCCCCGAACTCTTTGGCAAGGGTCTTGTTAGGAACGCCGCAATCCTCCTGGACATCGTGCAGAAGAGACGCGGCAAGAGCATTGTGGTCGAGTTCCAGTTCCGCGACCATCCCGGCCACCTCGAGAGGGTGGGAGATAAAGGGTTCACCGGTCGCCCGCAGCTGCCCATCATGGGCCTCGGCGGCAAACTCGTACGCCTCCCGGATAAATAGTAGTCGTGGCTCGGGCAGGTAGGATGAGGCTCGATCGATGACAGATTCGATCGTTACCTCTCGGGTGTCGGACGTTCGGGCCTGCACTAACAGTCCTTTTGCCGGGGCCGGGTTTCTTACCCTATCCTAACAGCACTATCTGGCCGCCCGACGCAGCAATTCTCGAATGACCACGACCCGATTCCAAGCACCCCGCGGCACACCAGACGTGCTTCCTGAGATGCAACCTTATTGGGATGCAGTGCTTCGCGGCATATCGGAAGTTACGGACCTCTTCGGCTTTCAACGGATCGACACGCCCGTGTTCGAGGCAGCAGGCCTGTTCGAGAAAGGCACCGGCGACACAACCGACGTGGTCGAAAAGGAGATGTACGTATTCGAGGACCGGGGAGGGGACCTCCTCGCACTGGCGCCGGAAGCCACTCCCGCCATCGTCCGTGCCTACCTCGAGCACGGAATGGGCAGCTGGCCGCAGCCGGTTCGGCTGTTCACAGTCAAGCCGATGTTTCGCTACGACCGGCCCCAAAAAGGCCGTTACCGTCAGTTCACTCAGTTCGATTGCGAGGTTCTTGGGTCCTCGGACCCGCTCGTCGACGCCGAGGTGATCCAGATCGCCTGGCTTCTCTACGCTAATCTAGGCCTCAACAATCTCGAGCTCCGCCTTTCTTCGATCGACGACATTGACCCACGCCAGACCTACGTCGAGCGACTCAAAGAGTATTTCCGGCCGCATCTCTCCAAGCTTTCGGAGGATAGCCAGCGCCGGTTCGAGCGCAATCCCCTCCGTCTCCTGGACAGCAAGGACGAGCGCGACCTCCCCTTCAAGGAGAACGCGCCGAAGCTAATCGACGCACTCAGTCCTGAAGCGCAGGACCACCATGAACTGGTGACGGCCGCTCTCACGGCAGCTGGCATACCGTTCACCATCGATCCACTGCTCGTCCGGGGGCTCGACTACTACAACCGAACCGTGTTCGAAATAGTTCCGCAGGAGGACACGCGCGCCCAAGGTTCGGTCATGGCGGGCGGCCGCTACGATGGCCTTGTGGAGCTGCTCGGCGGACCATCTACGCCAAGCACCGGCTTCGCCGCGGGTATAGAGCGAAGCATCCTTGAGATGCAGAAGAACGAAGTCTCGCCCCCATTCGCCAAACAGGTAGCGGTGTACGTCGTTCACAGGGGTGATAGTGTGGCAGTTCACGCGATGACACTCGCAACAACGCTTCGGCAAGCGGGTATCGCGGCCCAGATTGGCGAAAGCGGTCGCTCTTTCAAAGCCCAGCTCCGCAGGGCCGACTCTTCAGGCGCAAGAGTTGCCCTGATCCTCGGGGAGGACGAAATTGCCAGGGGCGCAGCGATGGTGAAACCGCTTCGCGTCGATTCGGAGCAGGTTGAAGCGCCCATTAGTGGGATTGTGGACGCTGTCAGAAAGGCGCTCGCAGAGTGAGTCCCGTTACTGCCACAAGGGGCATGGCTGGCTGACATGGAAGAGGCAGTCCTCGAGCAACTTCAGCAGGTCCGGCGCCGTCATGACGAACTCACAGAAGAGCTCGCCAAGCCGGAGATCGCTTCCGACTATGAGAAGACACGCGATCTTGCGCGAGAGCGGGCCGACATCACCCCGGTCGTCAAACTTCTCCAGGGCTTCGAGGAAGCAACCGCCGACGCCCAGTCGGCCGAAGAGCTGCTCGCTGAGGATGATGACGAAATGCGCGAGTGGGCTCAGGCGGAGCTGGCAAAAGCAAGAGAGAAGATAGAGGACTACGAGAATCGGCTAAGACACGCCCTTCTCCCTCGTGACCCCCGTGACGGTAGGAACGTCGTTGTCGAGATTCGAGCCGGGGCCGGCGGCGAAGAGGCTGCGCTTTTCGCCGCCGACCTCTTTCGAATGTACACGCGTTACGCTGAGCGAAAGGGCTGGAGCACAGAGCTTCTGGGCGCCTCCGAGTCTGAGAAGGGCGGCTTCAAAGAGGTGGCCTTTGAAATAAGGGGCGACGGTGCATTCTCGCGACTGAAGTGGGAAAGCGGCGTTCACAGGGTGCAGCGAGTCCCCGAGACCGAGGCGCAGGGGAGGATCCACACTTCCACCGCTACTGTCGCCGTTCTTCCTGAGGCCAAAGAGGTCGACATCGAGGTGGAAGAGAAGGATTTGCGGATCGATATCTTCCACTCCTCCGGCGCTGGTGGCCAGAACGTCAATAAAGTCGCGACCGCGGTCCGCCTTACGCACAACCCGACGGGCATCGTCGTCGTCTGCCAAGATGAGCGTTCCCAGCTCAAGAACCGCGTCAAAGCGATGACCGTCCTCAGAGCGAGGCTCCTCGATATCGAGCAACAAAAACAGACGGCGGAATTGAGCGAGACACGCCGATCCCAGGTGGGGACTGGGGATCGCAGCGAGAAGATCCGGACTTACAACTTCCCGCAGGACCGGCTCACCGACCATCGCATCAACCTGACCGTCCACAGCTTGCCCGACCGTCTGGACGGAAACATCGACGACATCATCGACGCCATTGGCACCGCAGACGAGGCCGAGCGTCTGCAGACTATAGGAGCGTGAAAGCTCGCAAGCTGGCCCGAGAAATTGAGCGTCTGCTTCGAGACGCCGACGTCGATGAGGCCGCATTCGAAGCCGAGTACCTAGTGCGAACCGCGACCGACATCTCTAGAGTGAAGTTCTTCGCCGACCCCGAGGTATCTGTGGCCGATGAAGCGACGGCAAGAAAGTTCGCCGGGCGCCGGCTGGGCCGAGAGCCGGTGGCCTACATCGTGGGCAGTCGCGAGTTCTTTGGGCTCAAATTCGGTGTGTCCCGGAAGGTACTCGTGCCGAGGCCCGAGAGCGAACTACTCGTGGACCTTGCGCTACGAGAGGCCGAGCAACTCCCAGGTGCAACAATCATCGACGTTGGCACCGGTTGTGGGGCGATCGCCATCTCCATCGCTCTCAATCTTGACGGCACGAAAACGACCGTCCTTGGGACAGACCTAAGCGACGAAGCACTGCAGGTAGCAGCCACAAACCGGTCCTGCCACCAGGCCTCTGTTGGCCTGATCAGGACCGATCTCGCTGCTTCGATTTGCGCTGCAGACGTCATCCTCGCGAACCTGCCATATGTCCCCTCCGACGAGATCGACCAGCTGGAGCCTGAAGTCAGCAAATGGGAACCGCGCGTTGCCCTGGATGGGGGCAAGGACGGCCTGGGCCTCGTTCGCCGTCTCGTTTCCGATTGCCGCAACCGGCTCAGGCCACGAATGCTGGCCCTGGAAGTGGGTTTCGGAATGGCACGCACCGTGATGTCCTTCGCACACGAAGCGGGCGCGCAGGTAGATGTAGTCCCCGATCTCGGCAGAATCGATCGAGTGGTCACAGCACGTTGGCAGTAAAGCTTGTCGCTCTTGATATCGATGGCACGATCGTCGGCGAAGGCGAAGCCAGTCCCAGCCCAGAAGTGACCGAGGCCATCGATGCAGTCTCCGCCGCCGGAGTTGCGGTGGTCCTGGCGTCGGGCCGGATGTTCCCCGGCACCGCCGCCATGGCGAAGCAGCTGGGACTGGGGACCCCGGTCATCTGCCAGCAGGGATGTTCGGTTCACGAACTGTCTGGCGCCATGATCGAGCATTTCCCGCTGACGCGGCCGGCAGCGCTGGACGTCGTAGATTACGCGAAGAGCCTGGCACTGCCGTACGAATGGTTCAATGCGATCCGCTACCTCGTGTCCGAGAAGACAGCGGACGCAGTGGAATACGGGGAACTCTCAGGGGTGGTGCCCGAATTCGGCGGGAGTCCCGAGAATTCGGGCATCGAGCCGACCGGGGTAGGAATCATCAGCTCCCACGAACAAGCCAACTCGATTCACAGGGCCCTGGTGGACAAGTTTAGGGATCAGCTTTATGTCCTGGACTTTCCGAGGGTGACGGTGGCAGTCTCCCCGGAGGCGAACAAAGGGCACGCGCTCTCTCTCGTTGCAGGAAGGTTGGGAATCGATCGGCATGACGTGGCAGCTGTCGGTGATAGCGTGAACGACGCCTCGATGCTCGCGTGGGCTAGCCGCGGATACTCGATGGCACACGCTGACCGATACGCCGCAGACGCTGCGGATGAGTCGCTGCCTGCTCACCCGTCGGCCCTTCCGATGCTGCTTCGTTCCCTCACGGGAACGAACCGGACTCCGTAATCTTGCAGGCGGAGGTAACACGATGAGCAGGAACCGGGGGCGCAACAGCGCGGCCGACGAGGGAGGGTTTGCTCCCGGGCTGTACGTTGTCGGCACGCCGATCGGCAACCTGGAGGACCTCACGCCGCGGGCAGGCAATCTTCTCGGGATTGCGAGCACTATCGCGGCAGAAGACACGCGCACCGTTCGCAAGCTGCTGGCTCTTGTCGAGGGCGGCGCTCCAAAGCTCGTGAGTCTGACGGAGCACAACGTCCTCGAAAGAACCCCGGCCCTGCTGAAGGCCGCAACAGATGGCGTCGTCGTACTGGTCAGCGAAGCAGGCACACCGGGAATTGCCGACCCGGGCGCACGACTGGTCGAAGCCGCTCTTTCCTCGGATGTCGCAGTACTTGCAGTTCCGGGTGCATCGGCACTGGCAGCGGCTGTAAGTGTGTCGGGTTTCGACGGGAGCGACGTTCACTTCCTGGGATTTCTCCCCCGGCCGACAGGTAAACGAAACCAGCGGCTAGCCGCGGCCGCAGCGGGCGCCGCGACGTTCGTATTCTTCGAAGCTCCGGGGCGACTGGCAACCTCACTCAGTGAAATCGCTGGGCTCCTCGGCGATCCGGATGTTGTGGTCTGCCGGGAAATGACGAAGGTCCACGAAGAGATACGGAGAGGAAAAGCCTCGGAACTGGCGACACATTTCGGCGGGAAGGTCCGCGGAGAGTGTACGATCCTGGTGCGATCTCCTAAGCGGGAACCAAGCATTCAAACTGCCTGCCGTCTCCTCGGCGCAATGCGCCGCGCGGGGGCCAAGCGCGGGGCGGCGGCAGCCGAAATAGCCCGGGAAACCGGCATCACACGGGCTGAGGCGTACGCACTCTGGGAGGGGGCAGTCGAGGGGGGGAGGGATTCCGCTGTGCTACCATCTAGGAAGCCTCATTCCTGAGGGTTCCGTGTCCGATCGCGTTCTCGTCTGCGTGGCCTGGCCCTACGCCAACTACCTTCTGCACGTGGGTCAGGCTGCTGGCGCCTACCTCCCCGCCGACATCTTCGCTCGCTATCAGCGCCTCGCCGGACACGACGTCCTCATGGTGTCGGGGTCCGACTGCCACGGCACTCCCATAACGCTCGCCGCCGAGCGGGAGGGCACAACGCCACAAGAGATCGTCGATCTCTACCATCCCAAGATCCTCGAAGTGTGGGAACGCTTCGGAATCAGTTTCGACATTTTCACGTGGACTCTCACTGAGAATCATTACGAGACAACCCAGGAAGTCTTCACGCGCCTTCTCGAGCAGGACTACCTGTACACCAACACCCAGGATCAGCTTTTCGATCCGGAGGCCGGAAGATTTCTTCCCGACCGATACGTCGAGGGAACCTGCCCAAGGTGCGGCTATGGCGAAGCACGCGGCGATCAGTGTGATTCGTGCGGTTCCCAGCTCGACGCCATCGACCTGATAGACCCGCGTAGCAAGTTCAGCGGGGCCACCCCCGAAGTGAGGCCCACCAAGCAGTTCTTCCTCAAGCTCACAGCTTTCGAAGAGGGACTCAGAGATTGGGTCTCTGCCAAGAAGCACTGGCGGCGCAATGTCCTCAACTCGACACTCGGAATGCTGGGGGAAGGCCTCAAAGACCGGGCAATCACGCGGGACCTCGAGTGGGGAGTGCCGGTTCCGGTCGACGGTCACGACGACAAGCGCATCTACGTCTGGTTCGACGCTGTCATCGGGTACCTGTCGTCCACCCGAGAGTGGGCTCAGAGGCAGGAGGACCCAGAAGCCTGGAGACCGTGGTGGGAGGACCCAGAAACCCGCGCCTATTACTTCATTGGCAAAGACAACATTGTCTTCCACACCGTGATCTGGCCGGCAATGCTCCAAGGGTACGGTGGCCTCAATCTTCCCTACGATGTCCCGGCCAACCAGTACGTGAATTTCTCCGCCGGGCAGAAGCAATCGAAGTCCAAGGGGACGGGCAACTGGATGCTCGATCTCTTGGACCAGTACGATCCGGACGTCATTCGTTTCTATCTCACATCGGTCATGCCTGAAACAAGTGACAGCGAGTTCCGTGAGGACGAGCTGATTCGCGCCAATAACGACGTGCTCATTTCGACTTGGGGCAACCTCGCAAATCGCGTTCTCTCTATGATCAACCGCAACTTTGACGGCGTCGTGCCGGAAGCCGGAGCTCTTTCACCGGAAAGCGAGGCTCTGCTCGCCGAAACGAAGGACGCCTTCGCCGCCCTCGGACATGAATACGAAGCCTGCCATTTCCGTTCCGCGTTGCAGGAGGGCCTCAAGCTGGCCCAATCGGCAAACAAGTACCTAGATGGCAGGGCACCCTGGAAAGCCGTCAAGAGCAATAAGATTCATGCCGCCGAGACCCTTGCCACGGCGCTAAATGTGATCAATTCGCTCAAGATCCTGCTCAGACCGGTCCTTCCCTTCTCAACCGAGAAGCTGCACGAGTACCTCAGCCTTGGCCAATCCGTCGATGAGCTAAGCTGGGCCTACGCGCCGGTTCCAGCAGGGACCCAGCTCGCCAAACCCCAGCCTCTTTACACGAAGCTGGAAGTGGAAGCTGTGACCAAATGACGGTTCTCTTCGACTCTCATTGCCACCTACAGGACCCAGCTTTCGCCGGTAAGGTGGGCGAAGCAATCGAACGCGCAGCGACTGCCGGGGTCGGCGCCCTCCTGGTCCTGGGATACAACGTCCCTTCAAACCATTCGGCCCTTGAAATCGCAAGCAGGCACGGCGGAGTCGCATTTGCCGCGGTCGGAATTCATCCGCATGACGCCGTTTCGGCTGCCCATAGCGACCTAGAGGGGACAGCCGCGCTCGCTCGTCTCCCGGAGGTCTTAGCCATCGGCGAGATCGGCCTCGACTTCTATCGGAACCTTTCTCCGCCCGAGAAGCAGGTCGAGGTCCTTAGGGCCCAACTCGAAATCGCGCTCGACGTCGGTAAGCCGGTCTCGGTCCACTCGCGGGGCGCCGAGGACAAGCTCGTGGCCCACCTGAGCAGCTTCGCAGTGGACTGGCAAGAGCGGTACGCCGACCGTTCTCCAGGCGTTATGCACTGCTTCGGGGGCAGCGCTCGCGAGGCACGAAGCTACGCTGAGATGGGATTCATGATCTCCCTGGCCTGCACTGTGACGTACCCGAAGAACGAAACCACTCGAGAAGTCGCCGCTTCCCTCGACTCCAGTTCAATTCTTGTCGAAACCGACAGCCCCTACCTCCCGCCCCAAGCCTCACGGGGCCAGAGGAACGAGCCGGCCAACGTGGTAGTCGCGGCGAAGGCCGTTGCCGACGCAAGAGGCTCGAGCCTCGAAGAGGTTGCCAGGCTGACTACGGCGAACGCCGAGCGCCTCTTTGGTATATCAGTCCGCCGACCGGCCGCCGCGGGGGCCTCATGACCGTCGCAACTCCCGACCTGAACGATATCTATGGCCCCATCAACCGGGATATGCCACTGGTCGAGGAACTTCTTGAGTCCATCAAGAAAGTCGAGAGCTCAGCTCTCGACCGGATGCTGTCCCATGCCCTCCAAGGGAAGGGGAAACGGATTCGACCCGCGCTCGTTCTCCTTTCCGGTAAGTTTAGAGACTACGACCTCGATCGTCTCGTGCCGCTCGGAGCGGCGATCGAGCTGCTACACACAGCGAGCCTTGTGCACGACGACGTCGTGGACGGTGCCGATTCGCGGCGCGGAAGGCCGACTTCGAACGCGATATTCGACAACGCGATCACGGTTCTCCTCGGGGACTACATGTTTGCCAGCGCCGCGGAAATGGTCACGCGAACGGGATCGCTCCGGGTCACCCGCCTCTTCGCACTGGCATTGATGAAGATGACTGGGGGAGAGCTCGACCAGGACGCCGCAGCGTTTGACGTTGGCCGCAACACCCAGCAGTACCTCAGACGAATCGGAGGAAAGACGGCAGCCCTTTTTGCTAATGCCACAGAGGGTGGGGCCATCCTGGCGGGCTGTTCCGAGGAGGAAGTCAGCGCGCTGCGCGACTATGGATACAGGTTGGGCATGGCCTTTCAGATCACCGACGACGTGCTCGACTACGTGGGGGATGAGAAGGAGATGGGGAAACCGGCCGGGAGCGATCTCCTCGAGGGCACTCTCACGCTGCCAGGCCTTCTTCTCCTCGAACGAGAACCCAAAGACAACCCGATCAGGAAGTTTTTTGCTGCCCGGCGCAATCGCAAGAAACACTTCGAACGCGTATTGGAGTCGGTGAGGGATAGCGATGTCATCGAGGATTCGATCGCGATGGGGCGCAGCTACGTCGACAAGGCCAACGAAGCGCTCACCGGTTTCCCGGACTCGCCCGCCCACCGGAGCCTGGTTCAGTTAGGCGACTACGTGCTCGCACGAAGAAGCTGACCCGGGCACCGCCGCGGGACAGTCCCCAGGCAGTGACGGTCTTCCACGACGATGGCCTGAAGCTCTGCTAATCTACTCGCCAGCTGGATTTCGCCATCCTTCGCGGGAACGCTGAAGAGGGCAGAGAGCCGGGTCCACGTCTGGAGGTCTGAGGGTTTGTCCTATACCGATATCGAGCTGGTCTGCAGCAATTGCGGATCGTCGTTCACATTCAGCGCCGGCGAGCAGGAGTTCTACGAATCGCGGGGGCTCACCAACCAGCCACGCAGGTGCGCCGAGTGCCGCCAGGCCAACAAGGCGAATCGAGAGGGTCGGCCCGGAGGCGGCGCACCACGAGAGATGTTCTCGGCGACCTGCGGTGCCTGTGGGAAAGAGGCCCGTGTCCCGTTTCAGCCGCGCGGTGATCGCCCGGTCTACTGCAATGACGGTTTCCGCAGCCAGCCAAGGGGTGGTGGCGGAAACCGTGAGAAGTCCTGGTAGCACAGGTACTGGCGTCGCGCTTTAAGATTATCCTTGCACCGCACCCGGTGCGAGACAGTTTCGGGGGCCCGTAGCTCAGCGGTAAGAGCGGCCGGCTCATAACCGGTTGGTCGCAGGTTCGATCCCTGCCGGGCCCACCACGCCCTATCAGCGAACCGGCTGGTCGAAGGGGACGGTCATCCCGTCTCGGTTCGTCTGGATCTCCAGGCCATCGCTGTCGATGGTGAGCTGACCCTCGATATAATCCAGCTGGAAGCGAAATAGCAGCGCGAACGCCGAGCTGCAGAGGCTCTCCCGCACCGTCCAATCGGGCTCCTTGGGGCTACCCCGGCTTTCAGTCTGATTTCGGGGACGCCATGGGCTTAACACTGAGGACCCACCAGGAGCCACGATGCTTCAGTGACGCGTAGGCACTCCTATTTGGGAGCCGTGAATCTCTCCCAAGATCTTGATGGGACCGAGTCTTGCGACCCCATACTGCTTCAGAGAGATTGGCATCCCAAAGGGGCTCGGGCATCAGTTGAGGGGGGAGGGGACGACCATCCGAGCGACAAAACGCCCAACCAGCCTGCATACATGGCCCACCACGGCGGGCGCATTCTTAGGATCGGTGGAGATGGCACGCCCGAGAATTCGGAAGCCTATGGCCCAGTTGGAAGGAAGAGTCGGCCATAAGGAGTCGAGGGCCCGGGCGCGGGCGTTGCTCAGTGCGCGAGTCCGTTGAGAGACGAGTGGTCCTGGGAGCGGAAGGTCTTTGAACCACCGGTCCACCATGGAAACCTTGGCGGCCTCCACCAGTATGGGGTCTTGCCCACCCTTTCCGCGGTGAATCCGCGCCTCGGCCTGCACCTCATCCATCGTTCCGAATCTTCCGCCCGCAAGCGCGATGCGAAGCCAAAGATCCTGATCGTGGAACCAGCTAGAGTGGAGCCACCCCACCCGTTCGGCGACTTCACGCCGCAAGAATGCCGTCGGCTGGTGGATGAAGCTGTCGCAGTAAAGCACAGCGGCAGTAAGGTCCCAGGGGACCGCTGGGCTCACCCACCTCGGTCTGCTAGCCCCGTCGATCCAACGACATTGGCCGTACACAACATCTATGCCCGGATGCTCGTTAAGGTAAACGACGGCTCGGCTGACGGTCCCCGGCACCCAGGCGTCGTCGGCGTTCAACCACGCCAGGATTTCGCCACTCGATGATTGCCAGCTACGGTTGATACCGTTGAATGGGCCGCCGTCGGGCCCAGAGTCCCAGCGGATTCGGTCACCATACGTCCGAAGGGCATCCAGAGTGCCGTCGGTCGACCCACCGTCGGCCACGATGCACTCGATATCCGTGTAGTCCTGCGAAAGGATGCTGTCCAACGCCTCGCGGATGTGCTCCTCTCGATTCAACGACGGAACGACGACGGTCACACGTGGCCCGTTCGCCTGCGGGGCAGTCATTTCTCCCCCTTGATCGCCCGCTCCAGTCGTCCAAGTCTCCACAAGAACGCCGCGAGCAGCGCGAACGCGAGGACAGACTGCGCCCGCGAGGGCAAGATGTGACGGATCTCGCGAGCGATTTCCCCGATGACATAGGGAGTATTAGCAGGATCGCTCGAGATCGCACCGTGGAGACAGACCAGGCCCCATCCCCAGTGAGTGACATGACGCGGCCGCAGATATGAGAATCCACGAACGAATGCGTTGCTGAGCGCCCGTCGCCGGAGGGTCCGCAATTCGGGCGAAAGCCCGGGAAGCTGGAAGAATCTCCGCGTTAACCCGAGCTTCGCCGGGATCACCACTCCCGGAACGTTCCCCAAGTTCGCGTTCTGCAGCCTCGAGCTCGCCAAGTGAAGCGGAATTGCCTCGAACCTGGCACCGGATGCCCCAAGCCTCAGCCAGAGGTCGTGGTCATGGCACCATGCTGGGTAAAGGCCGCCCACCCGCTCAACAGCGCTCCGACGAACAAAGGCCGCCGCCTGGTTGATGACGTGGTCGCATTCCCGCACTGCAGCGACGAGGTCCCACTGCCTCGCCGGGAAAATCTCCACCAGTCGCCCGACTTCGTCCATCCCCCCACAATCCCCATAAACGACATCCGTTACTGGGTGAGCCCGGAAGTGTGCGGCAATGGCAGTGGCCGCTCCCGGCTCCCAACAGTCATCTGCGTTGAGCCAAGCAAGGATCTCCCCGCTGCTCCTCTCCCAACCTTTGTTGATTGCGTCAAACGCGCCCCGATCCGTTTCGATGGCCCAACTGATCCGGTCGCCGTAGTCCTTCAGAATATCAACTGAATCGTCGGTTGATCCGGCATCGATCACGATGCATTCGATGTGCGGGTAATCCTGCTGGAGAATGCTGTCGATAGTCTGACGAAGATAGTGAGCACGATTGTACGAAGGCACTACCACGGAGATCGTCGGGCGATCCTCTTCGGTCATCGAGATTCAATCCTCCTGCTTAGCCTAGGCGCGCCACGACAGACTCAGAATCAGGCTCTTCCTCGGCGCCGACGAGCTGGCCGTTCCGCCAGGAAACACTTTCAACACATAGCCACTTGCGTACAACAAACCGGCCACTTCCTCGCGGCTCGAATCCTGGCGAGCCACGGTTCTGTCGTTCCATTCTTCTAGGAGAAGCTCCGACGGAATCGCTCGAGCAGCCGCTTCGACCCGGCGATCACGCGCGCTTCGGCCCCCTCTGCATCGATCTTGACTACGTCCACTCCCGAAAGGCCCGCTCTCTCGACAACCAAATCTAGGCTGTTAGTTGTAACAGTTTCTACCCGTTCCAGGCGCGTTGTTGACGAGAAGAACG
>DASCML010000017.1:0-4028 GCA_036010925.1 Dehalococcoidia bacterium
CGTGAACGACACCGATCCCGCCGGCTACTACCGGCATGGTCGCATTGTCACGAATGTGAGTGATGAGCCCGGCTCCTCCCCGGGGGATCATCAGGTCGATTAGATCATGCGATTTCAGGAGGTCATCGACATGCGCACGGTCAGGATCGGTGATCACCTGCACGGCGTCCGTCGGCACGCCCACGTCCTCGAGCGCGCTGTGAATCACTGCACCGAGCACCCTGTTGCTGTTGACAGCCTCCTTACCCCCACGAAGGACGCAGGCATTTCCGCTCTTGAGCGCTAGGGCTGCCATGTCGACGGTAACGTTCGGCCTGGACTCATAAATGCACCCGATCACGCCGAGCGGCACGCGACGTCTGCCGACCAGGAGGCCGTTCGGGAGGGTCCGGGAATCGAAGGTCTCGCCAACTGGGTCCGGAAGTTCGGCCACATCACGGATATCTGAGGAGATGTCGGCTACTCGCTCTGGACTGAGGGTTAGCCGTTCGACGAACCACTTCTCGAGCCCTGCAGCGGCCGCGGCCGCGAGGTCCTGGGCGTTGGCTTCGAGAACGCTTGCCCCATCCGCATCGAGGATCGCTGCGATGCGCAGCAATGCCTCGTTCTTCTGCGAAGTCGATAGCATCGCCACTTTCTTGGATGCGCCCCGGGCAAGCGCGGCACGCTCCTCGGCGAGCGATTGGGACGATTCGATAGCCATGCTCCAAGTCTAAGCGACCGCGAGCCGATGGGGGCGGGGTACGGTCACGAATCAGGGACGGCTACAATACGCTTGGTCCGTTGGACCTCGAAGCCGGCGGCCGGGATTCGCATGCTAATCGCTTTTGATATCGGCAATACTTCAATCCACGTGGGCCTCTTCGAGGGAGAAGTGCTCCATGCCACGTGGAGAATCGGCGTGGAGAGAGAGAAGCTCCCGGACGAGTACGGCGTGCTGTTGCTTTCCCTCCTGCACTCCCGAGGCTTTACGATCGAAGACATCGCTGACTGCATTATCGGTTGTGACGTACCTCCCCTGATACCTTCGTTCGAAGAGGTGTCGCGCACCTATCTTGGAGTCGAGCCCATGGTGGTCGGGCACGGGCTGAGGACCGGTATCCGAATCCTGTACGACAACCCGAAGCAACTCGGTGCGGACCGAATTATCGACGCGGTAGCCGCGGTGAAAAAATACGGGGCGCCGGTAATTGTCGTGGACTTCGGGACGGCCACCGTCTTTGATGCCGTGAACGAGCACGGGGACTACCTCGGAGGAGCTATCGCACCGGGAATCGAGATCGCCAGCGAAGCTCTCTTCGCGAGGGCTGCGATGCTCTATAGAGTCCAGCTTGAGCGGCCCCCTTCGGCGATAGGGAAGAACACCATCAATGCCATGCAGTCCGGGATCTTGTTCGGATATGTTGGTCTGGTGGAAGGCATGGTGCAGCGCTTCAAAGACGAACTGGACGGAGAGCCGACGGTCATAGCGACTGGCGGACTGGCTGCCGAACTCGCTGCAGAAACAAACTGCCTCGATGTCGTCGACGGCAACCTCACCCTTACGGGCCTCCGCTTGATCTGCGAGATGAATCGCCAGGACTAGGACGAGCATGACTGAAAAAGCCACCGCTCCACTTGCCGGCCGCCACATCGTTCTCGGTGTGAGCGGCACCATAAACAAGAACAACGCAGCCGACCTCTGCTCCAAGCTTCGGCAGGCGGGGGCCGAAGTCGAGGTTGTGATGACCTCGGCGGCCACCAATTTCGTCGGACCGGCTACGTTCCAGTCGCTCTCTGGCCGGCCGGTTGTCGCTGACATGTTCGAGGCAGCCGAACCGGAGGCTCACGTTGAGGTCGCGCGACGAGCGGACGCTCTCGTCATTGCGCCGGCCACAGCCGACTGCCTCGCGAATCTGGCCCAGGGACGGACATCGGACATGGTGACGCTCACCGCGCTGGCTACTAGTGCACCCGTCATAGTGGCGCCCGCCATGGACAGTCAGATGTGGGAAAATCCGGCAACGCAATCGAACGTTGATATGCTAAGGCAGCGATTGGTTTACGTGGCCGGGCCTCGTGAAGGACGGCTTGCCACCGGGCGGATGGGTTCGGGGCGAATGGTCGAGGTGCCGGAGATCATCAGCGCGCTCCGAGCCGCTCTCGGCAAGGAGAAGGGTGACCTGGTTAGCCGCTATGTGGTGGTCAGCGCCGGACCGACATACGAGCCAATAGACCCGGTCCGCTTCATTGGCAACCGATCCAGCGGCAAGATGGGGTTTGCCATTGCTGAGGCAGCTCGTGATCGGGGCGCGCGCGTCACGCTGGTCACCGGCCCTTCGTCCTTGGAAACGCCCTTCGGAATCCAGAGGATGGATGTCGAGACCGTTGGTGAGATGCTGACGGCCCTCCGAAGAGCCACCGCCGATGCCGATGCGCTGGTTATGGCGGCTGCGCCCGCCGATTTCGAGCCCGTCTCGGCGGCTGATCAGAAGATTAAGAAGGCGCCCGGCGAAGACGGACTGACTTTGAAGTTTAAAAAGACGCCCGACATTCTTGCAAGCCTCGAGCTGGGTGGTGTGCGGGTCGGCTTCGCCGCCGAAACCGAGAACCTAGAGTCCAATGCGGTGGAGAAGTTGGAGCGCAAGAGACTTGACTTCATCGTGGCCAACGATGTCACGGTCGAAGGTTCCGGGTTCGCGACTGAGACGAATCGGGTAACGATCTTTCACTCCGATGGAGCCGTTGAAGAGTTGCCACTCATGTCCAAATACGATGTCGCGAACGCGATTCTGGATCGGATACTCGCCCGGGTCGGAGGCGACGCCTGAGGAAGGCTAGTCCGCAAGCCCTAGGAATTCCGCTGCCCTCAGACGGAGTTCCTTACGGTGGTCGGGATGCGCGATGCTAATCAGCTCCGCAGCACGCTCACGGTCGGTCTTGTCATAGAGACTGGCGACCCCGTACTCGGTGACCACGTAGTCGACAATTTGCCGGGGAACCGTCACGATGGCCCCCGCCCCGAGTTCTTCGGCAATCCTGCTGACCTCGCCATCACGGGCCGTGGATGGAAGCACAGTGATGCTTCTTCCGCCCCGCGAAAGCATGGCACCCATCGCGAATTCGAACTGGCCCCCGGGCCCGCTCCACATGTCTCGTCCCAACGACTCGGAGGCAACCTGGCCCGTTAGGTCAACTGCGACCGCGTTGTTGATGGCGACCATATTGTCGTTCTTAGCAATTACCCTCGGGTCGTTTGTGTAGTCAACGTCGTAAACCTCGAAGATCGGGTTCCGGTCAATGAACTCCAGTTCTTCGAGGGACATGGCTATCAGCGCGGTCGCGACGTACTTGCCCGGATGGAGGGTCTTCTTTTCACCGGTGATCTGGCCGCTCATGACCATTTCGTTCATGCCCGGCACAGAGATCTCACTGTGAACGCCGAGGCCTTCCTTCCCGTCGAAGGCTCCGTTAACCGCGAGCCAGGCGGTAGACCTTCCCGTTCCGATTTGAATCGTGTCCCCATCGTTGACGAGTTCGCGAACGCTGGCCGCAATAGCGCCGGTCTCTTCCGAGGCCAGGCGGGAAGCAACCGGGAACTGGTGTTCTCCCCCGGGGACGATCGCGTCGAGTTCAGTCACGTGGACCTGGTTGGTGCCGCCTGTCATCGGATAGTTATCCCGGATCTCGGCAATAACCCTCCCGGCACGCCGGACATACGTGCGCTTGTTCCATGCGCTCAGTCCGAAACTGCAAAAGCCGTTTTCGTCCGGTGGAGAGATGCTGATAAGGACGGTGTCGGCCGGCTTGGTCTCGGAGCCGCGCTCGTCCCAATTCTTGAAGCGGCGACTGAACGGGACGCTTATAAAATCGATGCGCCGATCCACGAGCGCGGGGCGAGCGAGCGCAGAATTGAAGACTTCCACGTGCATTTGGAACGCTGGATGGCCGGGCTCGAACCAGCCGGGATCGTAACCCGGGGCGCAGACCACGATATCCACACGCTCCAACTCACCGGCCCTGGCAAAGAGGGCATCCGATAGATTCGG
>DASCML010000018.1:0-5143 GCA_036010925.1 Dehalococcoidia bacterium
GATATCGCGCTTATCGATGCCCGCCTTGTCGCTGGCTACGAGGATATGTTCGAAAGATTCAGCGGCCGGCTTGCGGGACTCGTCAAGCGTCGGAGGTTGTGGCTTCTGAGGGAGTTACGAGTGAGGCGCGAGGCCCTGGTTGCCAGTGAGCCGTGGCAGTTGCAAGAGCCAGACGTGAAGAATGGGCGGGGTGGCCTGAGATCGATCCAGGCAGTGCACTGGCTAGATCGGGCTGAGACCTTAACGAGCGACCAGGAGCAGATGCCCGACGATCCTGCTGTTGACGAAGCCAAGGAGACGCTATTCGCGACGCGAAATGCCCTCCACGCAGTGGGAGACCGCCTCAACGACCGCTATCTCCGTGACTTGGCACCGCGGGTCACGGACTGGTTAGGCGAAAGCCGGCTGGATTGGGAACGCAAATTGTTCGGCGCGATGCGGTTCCTCGATGCCCTGGAGTCCAGTCGCCTGAGGCGAGCTGAATCGGACGATAGGGTCTCCGGCTTGGGTCGTTTCTTCGGACCCTTTGGCCGTCGCTGGAAGAGTCGGGTGCGGCAGCGGAGCCGCGAGGACAACTCTCCAGACTTGGACCGGCTTCTGGCCCTGTTGGAGCAGGCTGGCCCCGAGCCGCTGGAACCACTACCGACGTCGGACTGGCTTTCGCGCCTGCTGCCTGAGTGGGAGAGCCTTCGTTGTTTGCCTCACTCTGCTTCATTCCACCGGCATCCGGTCGACGTGCATGCGTGGAGAACCGTTGAGGAGGCGCTGTTCGCGATGAGCCAGGACGTCGACGATACCGGTAGCGTTGCTGCTGCGGACGAATTCGGTAGCCGGCGCACGATCCTCTTGGCGGCGCTGCTGCACGACATCGGGAAAGGTCACGAGGGGGAACACAGTGAGGTCGGGGCGGTGATTGCCGAGCGATTCGCCACGCGCGCGGGCATCGCCCCGGAAGAGGGTTGGCGGTTGGCGTTGGCGGTTCGCCATCACCTGCTACTCCCAAACGTGGGCACAAGGCGGGACATCGCCGATGCGAAGGTCCTCAACGAAGTCGCCGACGCTGTTCGAGACACGAGCATGCTTCACTTGCTCTACGTACTTTCGATAGCGGACTCGCGGGCGAGTGGCCCTGACGTCTGGAGCCCCTGGAAGGCTCAGTTGATAAAGACGCTTTATCGCCGTGTGTTGAACATGCTGACCTCGGGCGAAGCCGAGGTCGAGACAGTGGCAGTTCTTCGCGCCCGGGTTGAAGAACTGCTCGCCCGACGCTTTGACATGAAGCAGGTGCGCGACCACCTGGATCAGCTGCCGATCTCCTATCTGCTCGGCAACTCTGCCGAGACCATCGGTGAGCACATGCAACTGATCGAAGATGCTGCGGGAAGCACCGCTATCCTTCGCACCCTCTCCGGCCAGGTTGAATGCCTCACGGTTGTAACTCCCGACCGGCCCGGCATCCTGTCTCTTGTCTCCGGCACACTGGCGGTGCACAACGTGAACGTGCTGGGTGGCATGGCATTCACAAGGGATGACGGGGTCGCAATCGAAATCATGCATGTCGATGATGCCCTCGGTCACGGCATAGACGAGCGACGATGGGGCCGTGTAGCTGAAGCGGTCCCCGAAGCTTTGGCGGGCCGGTTGCCGGTGGAGACACGGCTCGCGGAAACCCGGGCAGCCTACAAGGCAGCGCCCAGGCTCCAAATGGACACGACGGTGCACATTGACAACGTCGCTTCAGAGGATTTCTCGATCGTTGAGGTGAACACCGCCGATCGGCTGGGTCTGCTCTTTGAGATCACCAATACGCTTCGTGAGCTGTCACTCGATATTCATGTTGCGAAGGTCGACACGATCGGACCGGAGGTTGTGGACGCCTTTTACGTTCAGGATCGAAACGGACGTCGCGTGGAAGCTGCCGAAGAGATCGAATTCATCACCCGGAGCGTCCGCGACGCGGTGAACGCGCTCGATGCTACTCAAAGCTGAGCCGCCAGGCTGAGGACGAGGCGCGAAGGTCAGGTTCTCAGCCTCGTCGCGGTCGCCATCGGTCGCCCGTAAGATTCGGGGCTGATGGCCGCCGCTTCTCTAGCTAAACGACGACCTTTCTACGGGTGGATTGTCGTTTCAGTCGTGACGATCGTGAGTGCGACTTCGATGGCGCTTGCGGGCTTCAATTTCGGTCTTTTTATCGTGCCGATGGAAAAGGAACTCGGCATAAGCCGGGCCATGTTCGGTTGGGCGCTGACCGCGAGGCAGCTCTCGTCGGCTGCGACGAGTCCGTTGCTTGGGCGCATCATCGACAGCTACGGCGCTCGCGTCCCGCTTATCGTCGCGACCCTCATAACGATGCTCGGAATGTGCTTAATGCCGTTCATTGAATTCGACTGGCAGATGGTGGTTGTCTTCGCAGTGATGGGGGCTCTTGGGTACTTGGGACCAGGGGCCTTGGTGATCGTGACACCGGTCGCCAAATGGTTCGTCCAGAACCGGGCCCGGGCCATGTCGATCGTCTCGATTGGCGCGCCGATCGGGGCGATCTTGTTTATCCCTCTGACTCAGGTGTTCATCGATATCTGGGGGTGGAAGGGTGCCTGGTTCGGACTGGCGGCCGTCGGTGGGGCAATTGTCCTCCCGCTGGCCCTGTTTGTTCGCAGGCAGCCGGAGGATATGGGACTTCGGCCGGACGGGCTTTCTTTGAGGGCCGAGGGAGAGGCATCTGAGGGCGTAGCCGAGAGAACCGAGGGCCAACCGGATGACGAGGAATCCTGGACGACGTCCGAGGCCTTGAGAACGACCACGTTCTGGCAGCTGGTGATCGTGTTTTCCCTCGTTATGCTGGGGATGAGCAGCGTAGGTCTGCATAGAATTCCGCATTTCGACGACCAGGGAATAGACCCGACTCTCATATCGATCGGCATCGCGCTCGATGCGACCGCGGCGACGGTTGGGACGCTCGTCGTGGGCGTATTCATGCAGAGGTGGCCCGCGCGCTATGTCGGCTCGGTCGGCCTCGCGACGATCGCCGTCTCGATTCTTCTCACGATCTATGCGACTAACGCGCCGATGATGTTCATTTCAATGATTTCGTTCGGCCTTTCGCTGGGAGCTTTGCTCTTGTTGCAGAACTTTCTCTGGGCCGACTACTTCGGCCGTAAATATGCAGGAGGAGTGAGGGGAGCAGCGATGCCCGTGACCCTCATTTTCAGTTCAGCAGGTCCACCGGCCGCCGGGTATGTCAACGATGCGACGGGGAGCTACAACCCTATCTGGTGGGTGGGGTTGGTGCTGATGCTCGCCGGGGCCCTGGTGTTGCTGATGACTCAGCCGCCAAAGAAGGGGCGGTCAGAGAGTGTCGACCGGTATCGGCCCGTTCATCGGGCCGAGCGTGACGATCCCATAACTGATCTCGGGCTGCCAACGTAATCGCGGTGATGTTCCTTGCTCGGCTCTTGAGGCCGCGTGAATCCATGAGTGCCGTGCCCGGGATAACGGTCCATAGTTGGCGGGAAGAAGTACGACCTCCGCGAGGTCGACTGCTCTGCTAGGGGGCCTGATGCGACGGTCTGGTGACACCGCTGGTGTCGGGCTCAGGCGTGCGGTTGTCGCGTTTCGAATCCGGGACTTCCGTTACTTCTTCGTTTCTGGATTTGCATCTCAGCTCGGGATGCAAATGAGTATGATCGCCCAGGGCATCCTTGCCTGGGAGCTCACCGGCAGTTTCGCGGTTACCGGGGTTCTTGGTTTATCATTTGGGATTCCCATGCTGTTCCTCTCTCTCATCGGAGGAGCGACAGCTGATCGCTTCGGGAAACGAACGCTGGTCATGGCTTCGCAGGCGACGAACACGAGCGTCGCGGTTGCGACGGGCCTGTTGGTGGCGACCAATGCGATCAACGTGCCGCTGCTCTTTGTGCTCGGCCTCGTCCAGGGTTGCACATTCCCGTTCATGATGCCGGCCCGCCAGGCGCTTCTCGCCGAAATCGTGCCACGCGCTCAGCTCATGAACGCGGTTGCCCTCAACACTGCTTCGAGAAGTGGTACCACCATCGTTGGGCCTGCGGTGGCGGGTCTGATGATCGGTTTTCGCGATGTCGAAACCGCCTATTTTCTTCTCGCCGCAGTGAACATGGTTTCGCTTCTGACCTTCACCCGAGTTCATAGCGGTCGGACTGTCGAGGCAGTCAGGCGGCGCGGTGGTGGAACGGTTGCCGATGTCCTCACAGGCCTGCGCTACGTCGTCCGGTCACCGGTCTTCCGAATGTTGATGTTTATGGCAGCGCTCCACGCCTTCTTTGGCATGCCTTACCAGGTACTGCTCCCCGGATTTGCCAGTGAAGAATTGGGACAGCAATCGGCTTATGCGACCATCGTTGCTGTCGCGGGAGCGGGCGCCCTCGCCGGAGCGTTGGTAATGGCGCTGTTGAGTGAGTACGAGCGCAAGCCGCTTCTACAGCTGATCGTCGGGTTGGGAATGGCCCTCTCGCTGGTGGGGCTCGGGGTGGGGGCAAAGGAGTTCGGCCTTGCATCGGTGTTGTTTGCGGCTATCTGGCTGGGCTTCTCGCTCAACACCTTCCAGGCGTTGAACAACACCATGATTCTCTCAGCTGCTGACCCCGCGTACACGGGGAGAGTGATGAGCATGGTCATGTTCACCTTCAGCGTCATGCCGCTCGTGGGCGCCCCCCTTGGAGTAGTGGCAGACCTGATAGGGGCGAGCACCGTGTTTATTGTGATGGGGGCGACGGCCGCCGCCTGTCTGCTGGGGATGCTAGTCGTCAACCGTAAGCAGATGCTCGGCCCTTCACCTGATGTCGTGTACGCAACCGCGACCGAACGACCTGAACTGAAACCTCAGCAGGCCGCCAATGGTTGACCGACCACGCGGGTTTAGAACGCCCCCTAGCCCTATCGTTGATGAAGCCGGGGGGGGGGTGGTTGATGCCTGGAGGCGGGCGCGTTCCCAACAAGTTAAGGCGGTTTGCCACGCTGCCGGAGACGTTAACGTCGCTCCGCGAACGACCTTTCGCCTGGTATTTCACTGGCAGTTTTTCCTTTTTTATGGCGATGGCCATGATGCTGTTGGTCATCAACTTTCTGGCGTTCGATCTTACGGATGCGGCCTGGTCCCTGGCAGTCGTTG
>DASCML010000019.1:0-4998 GCA_036010925.1 Dehalococcoidia bacterium
GGTCCGTTCGCGTCGTAAGCCACGCGATTGGGACGGCGATCGCCGTTGCAGCAGCGGCAGTAGCGCCGGCGAGCAACAGCGTATCAAGGGTTGTGCGCAGTGTGCTCTCGCTCGTCAGGACATTGAGCGCAAGATCGCCGTCCTGGAACGCCCGGATGACGAGGTAGAACGCAGGTAGCAGGGCGGCGGCGGCGACGCCCGATGCCACCAGCGCAACGACGTTTCCCGGGCCCCGGATGGCATTGAGTCCAGCCATTCTTGCCGCCATGGCGATCAGGGCAGGACGCCCGTCTCCTCCAGGAGCTCTATGGTGCCGCGCAGGTCGCCCAGATCGCTCAGATCTATATCAGGCTGTGCCAATCGTTCCAAGGGCGGCAGACCCGGTACCGTCTCCACGCCTGTAACCAGCGGAAATTCGAAGGTCTGCTCAGCGAAATAGGCTTGGGCCTCTTCGGCAAGCAATCTTCGGATGAAGCCATATGCAGCCTCCTTGTTCCCGGAGGTCCGCAACACTCCGACGCCGGCCACGTTAATCAGACTGCCGGGATCGCCGACTTCGAAGAAGTGATTCCTCGCGCCGAAGCCCTCACCCTCCTCAGCCAAGAAGCGATAGAGGTAGTAGTGGTTGCTAAAGCCCACCTCAACCTCACCGTTCGCCACCGCCTGCACAAGCGTGATGTTGTTTGGGAACTCCTCAGGTTCGTTTGCCTGAATGCCCTCCAACCAGCCGCGAGCTCCCTCTTCGCCCAGGAGTACCCGCAGCGCGGTCACGAACGATTGAAATGAGGCGTTGGTTGGCACCCAGCCAATTCGCCCCAGCCACTCATCGCCCACGTAATCAAGGATCGTGGGCGGAAGGTCGTCAGGCGAGAGCGCTCTCGTGTTGTAGACGACAACGCGCACCCTGCCGGACACTCCCACCCAGGTCCCCTCGGGAGATCGGAATTCCGGAGCCACGAGTTCGAGGATCTCCTCGGGCAGTGGTTCGAGGAGATCCTCGGCCGCAAGGGCGCCGAGCGAGCCCGCGTCCTGGGCGAAAAACACGTCGGCGGGGCTGTTATCGCCCTCTTCGAGGATGGTTGCGGCGAGTTCAGGCGTACTGCCGTAGCGTACGCGAATGCCGACTTCGGCCTCTTCGTTGTGCCGCTCCAGGATCGTCTGCACGAGGCTCTGGCTGCGTCCCGAGTAGACCGTTATCGTGTCGCCGCCATCGTTGCACCCGACCACCGTGAATGCAGCACATATCACGAAAGCCATAGCGAGCATGGAAACAGTTCGCATAGGTATCCCATTCGAACGAGATTAGATAATCCTACTTGATAACAATCGCCTATGCGAATATCCGCGACCGTGAGCGCGTAGGAGCCTGCGGCATTAATGGCGCCCCGCAGAGCCTCTTGACCTGCGCCGCCATAGGTGTCTATTCCGCACTATCTCGTTTGGAGCGTCGCCCAACCCGCTTCCCGGGGACCATTCAAGACGGACCACACCAACTTTCAACTGGGGTAGGGCGAACGGAAGTAGTCCTGTGACGGAGACGCTGCTCCGCCTGGAAATGGCGCACCTGCCTGAAGGTACCTTCCCCGAATCAGCGCTGGAATGGCCGGACGGTCATCTCGTTGACCTGCTGAGTCACTTAGGCTGGCGCGGAGCCAGTCGCTATCGGTTGGTCAAATGCACAACCGGAGATCTGCCACCGCTGCTAACTCTGGCGTACGGCGCTCCGAATCTTTTACACGCCGGGCCGGCCGATCCGCATCGACGACAGCTCCTCTGAGACAATCATTTGGCAGACGACGCTGCGGCGGATGCCGAGCGACGTCGATGCCTCGGGCATGGACAGAAGTAACGGGGAGGGGCAGGCCAGCGGAAACGGGCTCTGCTCGTCAGAAGCTGCTTGGGAGAACTCCATGCTCAGTCTGAGTGGCCGCTACGCGCCCCCAGCCTTCACTTTCCTCACCGCGCTTTGGCAGAAGCCATCGCCAATCGCTCCCACATCCCCGGCGCGTGTAGCATCCGAATTGGCTCATGCGAGTGACGCGCGACTGCGCCTTGATTTGGTGGGCGCGACACTGGGCTTAAGGTTGGGAGGAAGAGCGTGGCAAACCTACGCTTCGTACACGGCAGACCTACATCTCGATAGCCCGGTGCTGGGGCAGCGGGCAACCGCGCCCGACCAAGTGCGGCTCGCCCTGCGGGACGCCACCTTCAAGGCCTACGAAAATATCATTGACCTCTGCATCGAAGAGGAGGTCGACGCCCTCCTCATCGCGGGCGACATTTACGATGGCGCTGACAGAAGCCTTCGTGCGCAGCTCAAGTTCAGAGAGGGCCTGGACGACTCCGCAGAACCGCCCAAGGGTCCTGATGGCCGGAGTAAGAAAAGACCTGGGGTTTATTTCAGATATCACGATGCCCGCCATGGGTCTCCTTCCTAGACCCCGCGGCACTCCACCACACCCCGTGGACTTTCTCGGCGATCTCGTGGACCCCGCCTACCGACAGGACCGGCGAACTCGAACCTATCCTGCCCGGGCCACCCAGGCTTCGCGCTGGTTTCGTACCTCCAAGGACGGAGAACTCGTCGCTCGGAAAGGGGGGAAGCTTGAAGAGCACGAGTACAGCAACCACGAGCCGCGGATAATCGAAAAGTTCCAACACATGATTGACAGCGGGGGCGAGATCCCAGAGAAGTACCGGACCAAGAAGTTCGCTCAGCGCGTGATACCTCGAAGGTGGGGCGATTCGGGGCCGTCGATAACGGCCACTTCCTTGCCCGATGACTACGTTCACTTCTCACAGCCGAGAACTCTAACTGTCCGGGAATGGGCTCGGATCCAGACATTCCCCGATTGGTACAAGTTTGCTGGCAAACGAACCACCGGCGGACGACGACGCGCAGGCGATCCGTCCAAGGGGGACTGGGAACGTGATCTCCCCAAGTACACCCAAGTCGGGAATGCCGTTCCCGTGTGGCTGGCCGAGGAAATAGGAAAACATTTTCAGCAGTTGCTTGCCTAGCCAATAAAGAGAGGGCCGAAGATGCTTTCCCCCGCCAGAGGCAGTTCGCCTCACCGTAAAAAGCCGCGGCGGCAGGTGCCAGCGAGTGACGATGAGCTTCGGCGGGCGGCGGCGCTCACTCCGCGGCTCGAGGCCTGGTTCGAGTCGCATGGCCGGGAGTTCCCGTGGCGAGCATGGCACGACCCTTTCCGAATCACGATCGCCGAGCTTCTGCTGCAGAGAGCCCGGGCCTCCGTGGTGGCGGGCTTCATCCCGGGCTTTCTCAGGCGATTCCCGACATGGGAGAGTTTTCATCAGGCGGACGAATCCGAGCTCAGTGACGTTATGAAACCAATCGGCTTATACCGGCAACGAGCGGGGGTTCTTAAGCGAGTGGCGGCCGAGATCGCCGGTTCAACTGGTGTCGACGCCGGTTGGAGTCCCAACATCGGGCAATACGTGGAACGGGCAGTGAGAGTGATGGCTCATGGCGAGCGCCTGGCGATGGTGGATTCCAACTTCGTCAGGGCCATCAAACGGCTCTTCGGAGGTTCGTGGATGTCAGATTATCGATATGACCTCAGGCTCCAGGGAATCGCGCAAGCACTGGTGGACGGCAGCGCTGATGCTCGTGTTTTGAACTGGGCCATTCTCGACCTAGGTAGTCTTGTTTGTAAGCCCCATACGCCCGCGTGCCAGGACTGCCCGGTCAGCGCCGGGTGCGTGTTCTTGTCCCTCCATCCCGTGCAGAATTTCAGGCGCCGCCCTTGACCGGGGCTAGAGTGCGCTGCTCATACTTGGTCAGTCGGCCGGGGTCCCGGACTTGGGCAAGATCTGATGCGCGGGAGCTGCGGACTCAAACGGCAGTGCAACGAGAGTGTGCTCAGCTACACTTGCGCAGACATGAGCAAGGCGACGATAGCGGTGGCGAACCCACAGCGGCGAAGGTCACCAGGCAGCAACGGCGTGCTCAGGACCACGAACAGGATGAGCGCCGCCGCAGGTTGAGAATGGGGGGTTGGAGCGGGAGAAGGGGATCGAACCCTCGACATCCTGCTTGGAAGGCAGGCGCTCTACCACTGAGCTACTCCCGCACTATGTCCTCTTCAGAGGGGCTCCGGGACCGGAACTGGTCGACCGCAGCGCTCGGATCCGGGCCCTTCCCCAATCGAAGCAGGCGCTCTACCAAGGACATCAGTATCGGGGAATTCGCCGGTAATTCAAAGGAATTGCGGGCGGCCCCGAAAGGTGCAGATCGAGCATCCTTGCTTCCGATGCGGCCTTCCCCGAGCTGCCCCACGCTCAGCCCACCTCACGTGAGGAACCGGAGAGGGCCCAAACCCGAACATGAGGACGGGCGACAGGCAACCCGCGCCGGACCTACCTGAGGCACTCACTCGGCATCCCGACTGCCGCTCAGCTGCTCGTCACAGGCCTCATAAGCCTGCAGCGCACTGGCGTCCTCCGAGAACAGGAGACGGAGATCCTGGGCCCACGTCTCGTAGGTCGACGCTGTCGGGTCCGCGACGTCGAAACCTCTGTCGCGCAGGCTCCCAAAGGCCAACGCGTAGTAGAGCACAGCGCCTTGGGGGACCTGCCACGCCATGAGCTTGAGTTCATCGAGGCTTTGAGCCTCCCAGATTCAAGGATCAGCAGCACGGCAGGTTATGTCGCTAGTTGAATCTGAAGGACACGCCCTGGCATGCCATGAAACAGCAGCGGGCAAGACTCACAATCGTGATATCAGCGCGCCCCGTCGTAGAGCCGCCCTGCAAGTCGTGCGGGGAATTCCATTCGCTTCGCGGATCCTGTTGTGCACGACAGGGGAAGCGTGTAGACAACTACTTACTCGGACCCTTGACTCTTCAGTCGAACCAAGAAGACGGCACACATGTGAGGGAGCTAGAGGTCCATTAACATCCGCTCGCGGAAAAGATGAACGGCAGGAGGATGGACATGGCAGGCATGAATGACGACTTCGAGGGCCAGATCGGCCTG
>DASCML010000020.1:0-20680 GCA_036010925.1 Dehalococcoidia bacterium
CCGGTGACAACATCACAATGACCGTCGAACTCATCCAGCCCGTTGCTGTCGAGGAGGGCCTCCGCTTCGCTATCCGCGAGGGCGGCCGCACCGTCGGCGCTGGAGTCGTCACCAAGATCATCAAGTAACCAACCCAAACCCTGCCGTGGTGCCTTCAGGGCACGTTCGGCTAGCGAGAGGACTCCGATGGCCAAGAGCAAAGGTGACCGGATTATCATTCACCTGGCCTGCACCGAATGCCGGGAACGCAACTACACGACTGAGAAGAATCGCCGGAACGACGCCGACAGGCTGGAATTAAGGAAGTTCTGCTCACGATGCAGGGCCCGCCAACTTCACCGGGAGACACGCTGACTCATGGCACGTGCAGCGAGACGCCGAACCAGAGTTTCGGCCCGTTCGCGTTCGGGTGGCGGCGGCGAGCGCCGCATTGTCGAGGCCGAGCCGACTGGGGAAACCTCCCAGACTGTCTCGCAGTCCTCGCTTGGCGCGGGCCTTGCGCCTGCAGACAGCCGGCGAAATCCGTTCGGATTCCTACGCCGCCTCCAACCTCGGTTCGTCGCGGACGTCATCAGCGAGCTGCGAAAAGTCACCTGGCCGACGTTATCGGAAACTCGCTACCTGACGTTCGTCGTCGCTGTCGTGTCACTGGCGATTGGTCTGCTCCTCGGTGCTTTTGACCTTCTTTTTGGCCGCATCATCGAGCGTCTGTTTTTCTAATCCTGTGACCACACCCGCCATAACGCCTTCAATTCGCGTCCACGTACGACGCCACCTTGGTGCTAAAACATGAGTAACGAACTCGAGACCACCCCGGAAACCCCCGAGAAGCCGAAGCCGAAGCCGAAGCCGAAGCCGAAGCCGAAGCCGAAGCCCCGCCAACGACGGTCCCGCGACGAAGATTTTGCCGCGGACATTCAGCTGACTGACGACGAAATCAGCGCGGCTGGTCGTCGATGGTATTTCGTTCACACCTACAGCGGGCATGAAAACAAGGTGCGTCACGCTATCAAAAGCACCGTGGACCGGATGGACGCGAAGGACCGGATCTTCCACGTTGTGGTGCCGACCGAAGACGAGATTGAGATTCGGCACGGGCAGCGCCGGACCGTGAAGCGAAAACTCTACCCAGGTTACGTGCTCTTGCAGACGATCGAACTGAAGCCAGGCGACAAGGACTCCGATGAGGCCTGGCACATGATCCGCAACACGACAGGTGTCACAGGCTTCGTCAGTGCCGATGAAGGCGGCGCAGAGCGACGACCCGTGCCGCTGAGCGTAGAGGAAGTGAATCACATCCTCCGCGCCATGCGCATGGAGCAGCCAAGAGTACGCGTGGCCTTCGAGCAGGGCCAGCACATACGCATCGTCGACGGCCCGTTCGCAGAGTTCATCGGCACTGTTGACGAAATTAACATGGACAAAGGGAAAGTCCGGGTTCTTGTCGACATGTTCGGCCGCGATACTCCGATTGAGCTCGACTTCCTCCAGGTCGAACGACTCTAGCACCCAGCCCTGGCCCCACTTCCTCGATTGCCGGCTGCGACCCGCCTCACGGTCACCCTCTGGTTCTCGATGTCTCGGTCGAGAGTAGTATTCGGTCACGGGCAGCTGCCCCGGAGGATGGCATGGAAGGTCCTCTCGACGGAATCAAGATCATCGACTTCACGCGGTACCAGCAAGGGCCCTTTGCGACCGTCATGCTTTCTGACCTTGGGGCGGACGTCATCAAGATCGAAGAGCGACGCAACGGTGACCTGGGTCGCACCATCGGTATGCACCGCGATGGCTGGTGTACCTACTTCGAGGCGCACAATCGCAATAAGCGTTCTATCACAATCGACGTTCGCACTGACAGTGGAAAAGAGATAGTCCGCAGGCTCGTCGCAGGCGCCGACGTCGTAACGGACAACTTCCGGCCCGGTGTGATGAAGCGCCTCGGCCTGGACTGGGAATCGCTATCCAAAGTTAACCCCCGGATCATCACCGCGAGCGCTTCAGGCTTCGGCCCGAAGGGGCCGTCTGCGAGGCGCCCTTCGTTCGATGTCGTTGGGCAGGCTTGGGCCGGGATAATGACTCTCCAAGGCGGTGGGCCCGGCACCGTTCCCCAGTCGCTGGGCGCAGGAGCCGCAGACCAGATTGGAGCGATGATCTTCGCCGTTGGTATCTGCTCGGCCCTGGTCGCTCGCGAACTCCAGGGGATAGGACAACACGTCGACGTATCGCTACTTGGTTCGCAACTGGCGTTGCAGGGGCTTCCGCTGCTCGCATATCTGAAGAACGATCAGCAGGCGGCCAGTCCCCAACGACTCGACCCGCTTTTCACATACTTCCCGTGCGGCGACGACCTTTATATCTCGATCGGGGTTCTCGATCCGAGATGGTGGCCACCTCTCTGCCAGATCATCGGTCGTGAGGACCTCCTCGAAGACGAGCGCTTTGAGACCGCTTCCGGCCGCCACAGGAACAGGGAGCCGCTGCTCTCGGCACTGGACACAGCATTCAGAGAGAGGACCAGGGCGGAGTGGCTGACTCTCCTTGATTCAGCGGACATTCCCTGCGGCCCTGTTAACGACTACGAGGCTGTGGCGAATGACCCGCAGGTGCTGGAAAACGAGTACATCACATCGCTCGAGCATCCCAAGTTCGGAGATGTCCGAGTTGTCGGCTCACCAATCAAGATGTCTAACTCCGATACGGGGCCCAGGCATAGCGCCCCTGAGCTCGGCCAGCACACCGATGAGATCCTGGTCGAACTCGGCTACTCTCAGACGGACATCGCCGCCTTCAGGCAGGCCGAGGCAATCTAGCCGAGACACACAGGATTGAAGAGCCGACGCCCACTCAGGCGGTACGGTCTCCCGCTGTTGCTCTGCCCTCCTCGACGTCCCCTAGGAAGCGGGACAGCTCCTTTAGAAACCGATCAGGGTCAGCGAATGGAACGCCGTGCCCGAGGTCAGCGAAGGTGACCGCGCGAGCATCAGGAAGCTCATCACGCATGGCCCGGAACCCACTTCGGACAGGGTCCTGATCACCGGTGCAAAGGAGCACCGGCATTGTCAGCCGTTCACGGAGGAGCGGAATTAGGTCGGGGCGCGTTCGCCGCGTGTAGGCGATACCGAGATAGCCGTCGGTCGACATTGCGGCCGTTCGCCGGGCGATCTCGGCGGCGAGGGCCGGGTCGGAAACCGCCGGGACGTGACCCCTCCGGACCAGAGCCAGCGTTGCGCCCTGGCGCACAACCTCCTCCAGTTCGGCTAAACGCTCCTCGCGTTCACCGAACTCGGACGAATAGCGGTCCGACACCGCCGCCGGTAAAGCATCCGTGATGCAGAGGGCGGCCACACGCTCAGGACAGTTGACAGCAAACTGGAGGGCGATCATACCTCCGAAACTGCACCCGACTATGGCAGCGAGCTCGATCTCCAGATGGTCCATCAGAGCCCCAAGGTCTTCCACGTAGACGTTCATCCCGTACGCGTCGACGCCTTCAGGCGCAGAGCTTCGCCCGCGACCGCGGAGATCCGGAGCGATGGAACGGTACGTATCACCGAGCCCCCACATCACGGGGTACCAAAGGCGATGCTCACCCCTGAAGCCGTGAAGGAAAAGGATCGGTGGTGCGTCTGGGTTACCTGCAACTCCGAAATAGAGACGAATCCCGTCGCGCTCGAACTGGAGCATTACGGCAGTGTATCCCCGCGGACCCTATACTCGAAATGTGGCAGCGGAGACGTCCCTCCTCGTATTTTCAGATTTCGTCTGACCGTGGTGTTACATCGGCCTCGTCGAGGTCGGCCGCCTGAGCAAGGAGTTCGACATCGACGTCCGCTATGCCCCTTACCTGCTCGACCCGAACACGCCTCCGGAAGGCAAGGCCCGCAGGGCGATGACCCACCCCGCCGACGGCCCAACCGAAATGGAAAAGAGAGCCGAATCCCTAGGAATCAAGTTCACGCGTGGTCGCACCTGGACATCGAACTCGCTTCTTGCCCTGGAGACGGCCGCATTTGCCGCCGAACACCCACTTCGCGACGAATTCCATTCTGCCTTGTTCAAGTGTTACTTCACGGACCTTGGCGACATCGGCCAAGTAGACACTCTCGTCGAGATTGCCGACGGCATCGGGATGGATGGAGCCGCACTCCGCTCGGCGCTCGACGATCACACGTACCGAGACGAGGTTGAGCAGGGCCTGGGCCTCGCCCGCGAAATCGGCATCAGCAGCGTGCCAACCTTTGTAATTGATGATCAATACGCCGTCTTGGGGGCACAGGACCTTCTGGTCTTTACGGACCTATTCAAACGACTCGAGAAAACACCCCTGAAGGGGGTGCAGGCGGAGTAGTCGAGCGCTAGCCGCCTGCTTGGCGGGAAACCGCTTCCGCGGCAGCCCGGGCCGCTTCCTGATCGCCCAGGTAGAAAGAATGGACAGAGTGCAGGTCGTCGTTCAGCTCAAACACAAGGGGAATCCCCGTGGGGATGTTTAGCTCCGGAATATCCTCGTCTGATATGCCATCGAGGAACTTGACCAGCGCCCGCAGGCTGTTTCCGTGGGCGCCCACGAGCACACGCTGCCCAGCTCGAAGGTCGGGAACTATGGAATTCTGCCAGTAAGGGAGCACCCTCGCAACGACATCTTTGAGACATTCGGTGGCCGGCAGTAGTTCCGGCTCTAGCGTCGCGTATCTCCGGTCCTGGATTGGATGGCGCTCATCATCCGGGTCAAGCGGCGGCGGCGGACTGTTGTACCCACGCCGCCAGGCAAACACCTGCTCGGTTCCGTAATTCGCCGCCGTCTCTTTCTTGTTAAGGCCTTGGAGCGCCCCGTAATGCCGTTCGTTCAGCCGCCAAGAGCGCTTCACTGGCAACCAATGCAAGTCCATCTCGTCCAGAACAATTTGGACGGTCTGTATAGCACGCCGCAGCAGTGAAGTGTAAACCACGTCGAAAGAGTACCCATCGTCCAGAAGCAGGCGCCCTGCCTCCAGCGCCTCGCGAACTCCGTCGTCGGTCAGGGGCACATCGTGCCAGCCGGTGAACCGGTTCTCCCTATTCCAGGTGCTTTCTCCATGTCTCAAGAGTATCAGCGAGTACATCATCGCCTCACACCTCGGAAGCTGGCGGTTTCGCCGGGCGTTGCCACTCGACCCAAACCAACGCAACAAGCGACGCTAGCACCGCTAGCGCAATCAGAATGCCGCTGACGATTGCAACACCGTCTCGAAGCCCTCCGTCGCCGTCATCGGCATCAATCCAGACGCCCCAGGCAGTGAGGAAGGCTACTCCCCCGAGGAGTACAAGAGCCGGCGACAACGCGTTCCAGTCGCGCCTGAACGCCACGTGCGCGACCGCAATACCTGCAACTGCGTAAAGAGGCGTGCTCAGCGCTACGACCCACTCCCGGTGGTTGCCCCAGCCGGCGCGAACCTGGAATACCACCGCTTCGAGCGCAATGGCCAGGGCGATTCCCACCAAGAGAGGGAGGAATCGCTGAACCAGCTGGGAGCGAGGTGTGCAGGACAAGCCGGGCCGCTCGCTCTTGTCGTGAAGAAACTTTCCGGATTTCGTCGACTCGACGGGACGGGGCGAGGCGAAGTTTGCCATAATTTTCCCCAGCTGCTCTTGATCAAAGCTGAGTATGGCCTTCCGGCGGCCAAAGCGCGACGGCCGGCTGTCGCGCTTCGCAGTTGTTGACTACGCTGGCTGCATGGAAACGGCAGGTACCGACAGCACCGGTGTGAGAACCCTCAGAATCAGGGACAGTTTCAAGCACGAGCAACTCCACAACACTGCCAAGGCATTGCTGGACGATCTTGCTGCCCGCTGCCTGCTAATCGCCGCCGAGCCTGGAGCCTCAACAAGGGAGTCCCAAGGGGGATCAATCTGGATGATCACCTTCGCCCTTCCAATCGTGGTCGCGACCTCGCTTGCCGCTGACGAAGGCACCTCGGAAGTCGCCCTGGCGGCAGACATCCGCGTCTGCAGTCCCGATGCTTCGTTCGTGATTCCGGAGAAACCGGGGCCCGTTCTGCAAAGTCGACTGGAAACATTGATTGGGCATGACCCGAAGCTCCCCGGGCGTCGGCTGGAAGCCTCAGAACTGCTGGACCGGGGATTGGTTTCGGCCGTTGCGGAGTACCCCCGGGCGGAGGCCGAGCGCATCGCGTCAGCGATAGCAGCGCGGGGTCCCATCGCCACGCAGCTCGGTAAAGAAGCGCTGTGGAGAGGCCTTGAATTACCCCTGGAACAGGGCTTGAGGATCGAGACCGATTTGACCTTGGTTCTCCAGACCACCAAAGATCGTGCAGAAGGCGTGGCTGCTTTTCTCGAAAAGCGCCCACCGCAATTCACCGGAGACTAAGGAATGATAATTCTTCTCGAAGAGCCCGAATCCTGGTCGCTAATGATGCTTGTCTCAGCCCTCGCCATCGATAACGCGGAAATATCGGAGGAAGGTCAGGAGGCCATCCGTCGTTGGCGAAGCGAACTACAGGAGACAAGTGAAGAGATGGCTGAGCTCACCGAAGCCATAAACAAGGCCATCAACTCTCATCTCGATGCGAAGTTCCTTCGCCGCGTGAAGTCCCGCGGACGCTACGAAACGACGAGGACCTAGCCATGGACATCGAATTTGAAGATGACGAGCTCATTGGAGCGCTGGCGGCAATAGTCAACCGGATGGCGGACGAGGCGGAACTTTCGGACAAGGACCGTGCGATGCTGAAGCGCTGGCGGGCATCAAAGCTGAAGCTGGGAACGGACGATTTCAACGAATTCGTGACGAAGGCCAATGAAGACTTCGCACGTACAATGCAGAGGCGCGAGCGAAGCCAAATTCGAAGGCCGGACTGGGTAGGCCTCTAGGGCACCCGGTTAGACCGCCAGGCGTTCACTGAGTGCAGGGAAATCCTCGAGGAGGACTTTTCCGCGCTCGGCAAGACCAGCGATGGTGCTTCGATCTCTTCCTCCGACCACGGCTCCAATCTGGGAGAGGCTACGGCCGCGCCGCTTAAGGGCCGCCACGGCGATTGCCCTGGCGTCTCGCACGCCGCCGCCTCGCGAACGGCCGGCAAGTTCATCGAGAGTGACCCCAAACTGCTCAGCCACCGCGTCGAGAAGCTCGCGGTCTGTAAGTCTCGGCTGACCTCCGGGGGCGGCCGCGACAAGAATAATTTCGGCGTCCAGCCGGCCCTCATCGAGCAAGCGCGCCTTCTGCAGGCCAACGGCGGCGCACACCATGCCGCGCAAAGTGCGCATGGTGCAGACCTGGACGTTGGCGAGCCGTGCGATCGCCCATCCGGGTATCGGCGATCGCAGGTCGGTGGCAAGAGCTTCGATGAAGGCGATCCTCTCGTCCTGTTCGAGGCAGGAAACCTGGGCGGCGACACCGGCGAGCAGACGAGACTTGAGTCGTTCGCCGAGCGAGAGCACAGAGGGGTGTTCTTCGCTTGAGCAGAGAACCATGCCGCCGGTGTTTGCGACGGCGTCTATTGTGTGGGTCAGCTCGTCTGTGATTCCCCGCTTGCCGGTGAGGTACTGGATATCATCAATCACCAGGAGCCGAACTCCCCGCTCTGCGCGCTGAAAATCCTCCATTGACTCCCGGCGGAGTGCGGACATGTAGAGGGTGGTGAACTCTTCGGCGCTGTGACAAGCGACCCGCCATCCGCGTCCAGACGCCGCAGCAGCAGTTGCATGAAGCAGGTGCGACTTCCCCATGGCGGATTCTCCCCAGACTGTCACCGGGGAAAATCCGGGACCATTGCTCACTATCGTCTTGCAGGCAGACAGGGCGAGCTGGTTACCCGCTCCAGAATAGAAATTTTCGAACCGGTAACCCGGGTTGACGACCCCGGCAACGGGCACTGCCCCTGCCAAGGCCGCACCCTGGTCTCGACCAGCCGGGGCGGGAGCCGGTACAAACCGGACTCTCAACCCCGGCCCGACGAGGTTCTCGACGACTCGCGAAACGACCACGCCGAGGCCTTCGTTCAGGTGGTTGGCCGCGAACGAAGATGCAGCCTGAACCACCAGCACTCCCGAATCGTTCGAGAGCGGCGTCGTGGGCTTCAGCCAGGTATCGAAGTTGGCGGCGCTTACTTCGAATTGCAACCTCCCAAGGACGGCGTGCCAGAGGCGCACTGAATCCCTGTATGTCGCATTTCCCTCTCCCGAAAATGCAGACACCGCAGTACTGCCCACCGCCGTGGTACCGAAATCCATCGCACAATATCCCTGGGAGGACCCCCCTTAGAGTGCTCGCTTGAGGCACACCCGAGAGTCCATCTCTGACGCTGGCTAACAGTACCACCGCCAGCCCACTCGGCAACGCATTTATGTACTCAGAGCGAAGAGATTAAGAACGTTTCACGGCGACAGGTTCTTATGTGACCGCGCCAGGGATGTCTAATAATGGTATGTACTAGCACTCTCGGTCCGAGAGTGCTAACATCGCTTCTTGCGAAATCTTCGAATCTGATTGAGGAGGCCATCAAAATATGGCTGCCAAAACCGCCACCAAGGCAAAGACCCAGCTCGTTCCTCTCGCCGACCGCGTTGTCATCACCCCCCTCAAGCAGGAGGAGATCACGACCAGCGGCCTGGTAATTCCGGACACCGCGAAAGAGAAGCCCCAGCAAGGTGAGGTCCTCGCCGTCGGACCCGGCAAGCTCGACGACAGCGGCAAGCGCATTGCTCTCGACCTTGAGCCCGGCGACCGCATCCTCTACGCAAAGTACACGGGCACCGAGATCAAGCTCGACGGCACCGACTACATCGTCCTGAACGACAAGGACGTTCTGGCCAAGCTCATCGTCTAAGCATGGCCATTTACAACCCGAGTGAGCCGCCGGGCCCGATCCCGGCGTAGGAGTATCGGATGGTTGCGAAGCACCTTCTATTCGACGAGAGCGCCAGGCGTCTTCTCAAGGACGGCGTCGACGCCCTCGCTGACGCCGTAAAGGTGACCCTCGGCCCAAGGGGCCGGAATGTGGTCATCGCCAAGAGTTACGGCGCACCGCAGATCACCAAGGATGGGGTTACCGTCGCACGCGAGATCGAACTCGAGGACCCGTTCGAGAATATGGGTGCCCAGCTCGCCAAGCAGGTAGCGACCAAGACCAACGATATTGCCGGTGATGGGACGACGACCGCCACGGTTATCGCCCAGGCCATAGCCCAGGGCGGCATCAAGGTCGTGACTAGCGGGGCAAATCCGATGGCGATCAAGCGCGGTCTTGAAAAAGGCCTGGGCGTGGCGATCGCTGACCTGCGAGAACAGGCACGGCCGATCCTGACGAAACAGCAAATCGCTCACGTAGCGGCCATCTCTGGTAACGACAGGGAAATTGGCGAACTCGTCGCCGACGTCATGGAGAAAGTCGGTAAGGACGGCGTCATCACCGTCGAGGAGTCACGGGGAATCTCCTTCGAGACCGACTTCGTTGACGGTCTACAGCTCGACCGCGGATTTGTTTCGCCCTATTTCGTCACGAACACCGACCGCATGGAGGCCGTGATTGAGAACCCTCACATTCTCATTACGGACAAGAAAATCACCGCTGCGCAGGACCTAGTACCTGTGCTCGAGAAGGTGATGCAGGTCACTAAGGACGTCGTCATCCTCTGCGACGATATCGAGGGCGAGGCACTGGCCACGCTCGTCGTGAACAAGATGCGAGGAACGGTGAACATTCTCGCCGTTAAAGCGCCCAGCTTCGGCGACCGCCGGAAGGCGATCCTTGAAGACATTGCGATGCTCACCGGTGGCCAGCTGATCACAGAAGACCTTGGCCGTAAGCTCGATTCGGTGACGATCGCGGACCTTGGCCGCGCCCGGCGGATCATCTCTAGTAAGGAGGCGACCACCCTCGTGGAGGGTCATGGCACAGATGAGGCCATCCAGGCTCGCATCAAACAACTCAAGGCCCAGATCGACGACACTACCTCGGATTTCGACCGCGAAAAGCTCCAAGAGCGTCTAGCCAAGCTCGCTGGAGGCGTCGCGGTGCTCAAAGTCGGAGCGGCGACGGAAGTCGAGATGAAGGAAAAGAAACAGCGCGTCGAGGACGCGTTGAGCGCTACCCGGGCAGCAGTCGACGAAGGCGTGGTGCCCGGAGGTGGTGTTGCGCTGATCCGTACGCAGAATGCGCTCGAGGATCTCGCCAACGACAAGTCCTTAACGGAAGACGAGCGCATCGGAGTGAACCTCCTAACGGATTCAATCGAGGCTCCGACGTGGATGATTGCGGACAACGCCGGCCGCGAAGGCTCGGTCGTGGTGAATCGCATCAAGAAGAATCCCAACGTCACCGAGGGTTGGGATGCCGAAAACGACGCTTGGGGAGACATGTTTGACCTCGGGATCGTCGACCCGGCAAAGGTGACGAGGTCGGCCTTGGAGAACGCCATAAGTATCTCGGCGCTCCTTCTCACCACCGAGGCCCTGGTGGCTGAGATTCCCCAGCCGCCGGCGGCAGCTCCTCCCCCTCCTGAGGACTACTAGAGGGCCCCGGAATGTAGAAGAAAGCCCCGGCCGAAGCGGGGCTTTCTTCTTTCCCAAAGCCAGCCATTCGAATCAGGTCGCTGCTGCGCCCCCCAGTTCCCTGGGCACGCGCACTGTGAAGGTTGTGATACCCCCGGGACCCTCACCCGCCTCAAGAGTGCCTCCATGCGCCTCAATGATCGGCCGGCAGACGAACAGGCCGAGCCCTGTGCCAAATGCCGCCTCGAGTGAAGGACCGGATGCCGGACGTTCGAGCGCGGCCCCGCGCTCTTCTGGTGACATTCCCGGGCTTGCGTCTTCGATTCGTACCTGGAAATCCACATCATCGACACTGACGAGCACCCGCACCGGCGGACGGCCGTACTCGAGCATGTAACGCACGAGGTTGCGAACCACTAACCTGAAACGTTCACGGTCAAGCGGGGTGCCCAAGTCGGCGCGGTCTGGCGCCTCCCGGTAGACCACCCCATCCTGCCGGTAGAGCCGGGCATCTGCGAGAGAGTCGTCGACGACGTCCCCGAGGTGGACCCACTTACGCGTCAGTGAGATTTCGCCGGCGGCCGCCCGGGCGAACTCGACGAGCTCATCGACGCCAAGTGCGATCCGACGCCCGATCTCCTGAGACTCGCCGGCGAGAGTGGCAAAGTCAGGTCGGCCCAGCACCTGGGCCTCGCTCGCCAGAATGTGCGTGGAAACTTCAAGGGACGTCAGGGGGTTGCGCAGGTCGTGAGCGAACCTCCCTGCGATATCCAGAAGTGGCGACTCTTTCCCGACTGGGGCAGGACCAGAACCGGTCGATGACGAAGGGGTCGATGTCTCCGTCTGCCGGGAGGCAGAGGTCCGAGGGCGAGAGCGCGCAGGGCGCATTTGGGGGACGCGCCCTGCGCGCGGCGGTCTGGCACGGAGCCGCGGGCCCACAACGATCCTCGTCAGGGCGCCGAGTCCCGAAACGCCGGCCCGAGCGATGCCGGCCGCGACGGAGCCCACGACACCTGGGGCGCTGCCGGAGTCGATTTCGCGTTGCTCCTGGGGCCGCTCACCGCCTGAGGTTCTCTGGTTCAAATTCTCCCCTCAAGGCACTTGGGGTAGCAGGGGGCGATGTAAGGGATTTCCCTGATGGCACACAGCCTAACATCGAGTCTTCAACAGACGGACCGATTTGGGTGCTCTGGAACCGGAAAACTCCTCACGTACACCGATTCTCACCCCTCCCGCAACCAAATGTCTCCTGCTCTACAGTTCCAAGGTGTCGATAGCCTTTCGCCCAGCCTCAGAAAACGACCTCGATTCGATCCATCGCATCTACAACGATGCCGTGATTCGAACGATAGCCACCTGGGACGAAGAGCCATGGGACTGGGACCGGCGGCTCGAGTGGTGGGAGGAACACGAATCGCCAGGCTGCCCAGTCGTGGTGGCCGCCGACGCCATGGGGACAGTCGTCGGCTTCGCATCTCTCCCCCCTGAGCAGCAAGAGTGGCTGGCGGTTCACTCGTGAGAACATCGTCTACGTGGACTCAGGTCACCACCGGCAGGGAATTGGCCGGACGCTGATGGAGAAACTCCTGCCTGCGGCCCGGCAGGATAGCGTACACGCCGTGGTTGCGCTTATATCCGGTGGCAACACGAAGCCAGCGTCCGTCTTCATGAAGCCCTCGGCTTCACCATAGTCGGGACCCTACGCGAGGCTGGCTGGAAGTTCGAGACCCGCCTCGACACGGTGCACATGCAGCTGCTCCTCGAAGATGAGGCTCCGCCTGATCCCGGCTAGTGGAACAAGGTCCGGTAGGCAGTGCTCGAAGCGAAGTCAGTCATAAGCTGACGGTGTGCTGGAACCAAATTGTAGCCAGACGGCTCCCGGGGATCACAGTACCCGAGTTGCAACCCAGGGGCTGCAAGGAGGTCCTCGAGCGCCAAGTCAGGGTCGTCGAAGTAGACGTGCCAAAGCAGCTCTCGCAGTGCACCCGCCCCATCACGCCAGTACACCCGGAACAGCCCAAGTCGATCGAGCGCCTCGCCGGTGATTTCCTCGAATGTCCGAAGAGCGGTCTCGTCCGGCGACTCGCCGCTCTCGATCGTTGCACCCGGGACCCGCCACTCAAGCTCCGACCCTTCTCTGACATCGGGCGCCACGGCCCCGAAGACCAGCGCCCGTCCCCATCGGTCGAGGGCGATGACAAAGGACTCAGCAGAAGGAGGCGCCATCGCCGAAACCCCAGCGAGCAAGGGCGATCGAGATTGTCGTCACGCCGCCGGTTCCAGCCGGCGTTCCCACGCGTTCGGCCAGTCGTCGGATAAACGTGTCAGCCAAACCATCGACCACACTCTCCAGATCGATTATCGCGAAATCAATCTCGGCTTCAAACTCAGACATTACTTGAACACTCCGAATTCTTTCTTCAGACGGTCGCCCAGTCGGCAACAATCGCTACGATAATTCTATGCCTCGCCCACCGCTCGTTTCGATACTGACCCTCGGGTGCAAGCTCAACCGGGCAGACTCGGACTCGATCGCCGGAAATCTGAGTCGTGCGGGGTTCGAAGTGACGGAGCACCTGTGCGAGGCGGAGGCCTTCGTGATCAACACGTGCAGTGTGACCCACGTGGCGGATCAAAAGTCACGAAAGCTGATTCGCTCGGCCAGGCGACTCTCACCTGACGCGCCGCTCGCTGTGACCGGCTGCTTTCCAAGGTCCGCAGGCGACGCGGCAGCCACTGAGCTTGGGGCAAACATTGTCGTTGGCACCTCAGCTGGGGACCACCTCAGAATCGTTGAATTCCTCGCGGACTCTCGCACTCCCGAGCTGGGGGACAGGGGGCGCGGCAACCCTTCCCATTCCAACCGCCTCCGAACCCGCGCGTTCATCAAAGCCCAGGAGGGATGCTCCGATGGTTGCGCCTTCTGTATTGTGCCGCGAACACGCGGCGCCGAGCGTTCTCGCTCGTTGGACTCCGTCGTCTCCGACGTAGACGGCGCCCTCTCCCAGGGAGCACTGGAGGTGGTGATCACGGGAACCCAGCTCGGAGCCTGGGGACGAGACTCGGCTCCGAAAGAACCCCTCGCCAAATTGATGGCGGGTCTCCTCGAACGAACCGAGACACCCCGACTCCGGCTCAGCTCGCTGCAGCCGCAGGACATTACTCCCGAGCTTGTTGGGCTCTGGGAGGACCCCCGCCTGATGCCCCACTTCCACCTATCCCTCCAATCTGGAAGCGACTCCATCCTGACGGCGATGAGGCGCCGGTACGACACGTCTACATTCGGCGATGCAGTCCTGCGGCTTCGAGCTGCAGTTCCAAGTGTGGCCATCACGACGGACGTGATTGCCGGCTTCCCAGGCGAAACGAATTCCGATTTCAACGCAACAATAGATTTTTCCCGAGAGATGGAATTCTCACGGATCCACGTGTTCCCTTATTCGGTCAGATCTCGCACATTGGCGGCAAAGATGTCCGGCCAAGTACCGGCGGTCCTTAAGCGCGAACGGGTAGCGGAGCTCAATGCACTTGGCTCGACCCTTTCGGGATCATTCCAGAACAAGTTCACAGGAACTGTCAGACCGGTCCTCTGGGAAGAGTCCGCCAAACCTCCATTCGAAGACCAATGTCACGGGTACACCGACAACTACATTCGCGTGCGGGCACCGGGAAGCGACCTCCTGAACCGAATCACGCCCGCGAAGCTCCAGGCGGACGGAGACGGCGAGGTCAAGGGAGAGGTGATGACCCCATGAGCGACCAACAGGAAGGGGCAGATGATGCCCGGCGAGTTGAGCCACCCAACCCATCCGAACTTCCCTGGGCGCTTGAGGCTGTTCTGTTCGCTTCGGGAGAGCCGCAGACAATCGGTGCGCTCTCCCGCGCCTGCGGCGTCGGAGAAGGCCCGGCGCGAAAGGCCCTTCAGCAGCTCACCGATGACTATCGCGCTCGCGGGCTGCGCCTGATCGCCGACGGGAAAGGTCTCTACGAAGTAGTCCACGCCCCCGAGTACTCGAAGTTCGTCGACCGCCTGCTCGGGGCCGGACCCTCGCAGCGACTCTCCAAGGCAGCACTCGAGACTCTCGCCATTGTCGCCTATAAGCAACCTTGCACGCGCGGCCAGGTCGAAGCCATTCGTGGCGTGAACTCCGACAAGCTGATCACGATGCTGGAGGCACGCGGCCTCCTTGAATCCGCCGGGAAGGCTTCTACTCCCGGCCGCCCACACCTGTTCCGGCCGAGCCTGCGCTTCTTTGAACACTTTGGACTCGGTGGACCGTCCGACATGCCAGTGTTGCCGGAGCCTGGGTCGAGCGAGGAAGTAGAGATCTAATGAACGGGCACGTGGAGCCTTCGCTGCACGCAGGCGTCTTGCGAATCCACTTACAGCTGCCGGCGAACTCGCTGAAAGAAAAACGGTCGATAATTCGTCCCATCGTGACGAGGCTCCGACACCGATTCAACGCCAGTGTGGTCGAGGCCGGCGACCTTGACCACACTGGCACAGCGGTGGTCGCTGCGGTCTGTCTCTCCAACGACATAGCCTACCTGCAAGGGCAACTGCAAGCGGTCGTCAACGCTGTCGAGACAGCGCATGCAGACGCGATCGTGGCGGATGTGGAGACAGAGCTCATCTCAGTCTAGGACGCTTGTCCCGGCTTATTCGAGGAGCGCATCGTAAGCCCGGCTGAGTTCATCGAGTCCGAGGTTTATTGGCCCAAGCCTGAATCGTCTCTCCGAGGTCACCCGTCCGAGCGACATCGCTCCGACCTCGTGTTCGACGGCGAGGCTGTCCAGTCGTGCGGCGGCGACGTCGCCACTCACCAGACTCACCACTATGCGACCCTGCCCTTCCCCGAAGAGGCCAGCATCGAGCCGCTCGCAATTCGGCTGGGAACCGTTGAAGCCGAACCCACCGAGAATGGCGGATTCTACGAGAGTCACGGCAAGACCGCCCTCGCTGCAATCATGGGCGCTCAGGAGGAGCCCCTCTGCGTGCAGGGCAAGGACCAGGCGATGGAGTCTCTGCTCCCCCTCGAGATCGACCGAGGGCATCCCCGCAACCCTGCCATGAACCGCCTCGAGATACTCGCTTCCACCAATGGTTGCCGCCGTCTGCTCGAGATTCAGTCCGATGAGGAAAACCTCCGAGCCCGCCTCGACGAAGGCGGCCTGAAGATGGTGTGAGACGTCCTCCAGCACGCCAAGCATCCCGACAACGGGCGTCGGATACACCGCCCTTCCGGCCGATTCATTAAAGAGGCTCACGTTCCCACTCACCACCGGGGTCCCGAACACCGTACACGCCTGAGCGATTCCCCGAACAGCCTGCTCCAATTGGTAATAGACCTCCGGACGCTCCGGATTTCCGAAATTCAGGCAGTCCGTCACAGCAACCGGCACAGCCCCGGTGCAAACGACATTCCGTGCTGCCTCGGCCACCGCAAGGGCGCCGCCGGTGTACGGATCCAAGTAGCAGAGCCTCGCATTGCAGTCGGTAGCGATCGCGATTCCGCGATCGCTTCCCCGAACTCGGAGTACTGCCGCATCGCCTCCGGGTAGAACCACCGTGTTCCCCAACACCTGCTGATCGTACTGACGATAGACCCCCCGTTTGCTCGCAAGACCCGGGCGCGCCAGGAGCTCGAGCAGAACATTTCCGGCTCGAGCCGGCTCGACATCCGGTAGCGATACCGGGTCAAATTCGTTCAACTCCCGGAGCTCCGGATTCCGGATTCCGCCGCGCGTGTACTCAGGTGGGTCCGTGGCCACCTGCACAGGTAATCGGCCGACCTCCACGCCGCCATCGAGAAGAACCACCTCATCTCCGGCCGTCACATGGCCGATCTCGGCACAGTGAAGTTCCCAGCGTTCAACGAGAGCTCTCACGTCGTCAGCATGCTCGGGCTTGGCGATTAGCAGCATCCGCTCTTGGCTCTCGCTCAACATCACCTCGTAGGGCGTCATACCATCCTCGCGGCGAGGTATATCGGCCAGTTCCAGGACCGCGCCGGACTCCCCGCGTGCACAGCACTCGAGTACGGAACTTGTCAGCCCTGCGGCACCGAGGTCCTGGATGCCAACGATCCAATCACCGTGTTCCGAGGCGATCTCATAGCAGGCCTCCATCAGGAGCTTTTCGAGGAAGGGATTCCCTACCTGGACGGCCGGCCTCATCTCTTCAAATCGCGCCTCCGGGTCCGTGCGACTGGCAAGGCCGCTGGCACCGTGAATTCCATCCCGGCCCGTATCTGAACCGACCAACAGAAGCACGCTGCCTTCGCCCGAAGCACGGGCGCTGACCAGCTTGGACACCTCGGCCACCCCCACGCACATCGCGTTCACCAGCGGGTTGCCTTCGTAGGCCGCTGCGAAGGCAACCTCGCCACCAATATTCGGTATCCCGAGGCAATTGCCGTAGCCGCCAATGCCGCCGACCACTCCCTCGAAGAGGTAGCGATTGTGCCCCTCTTCAAGGAGGCCGAAACGAAGTGAATCAAGGATGGCAACCGGATATGCTCCCATCGCAAAGATGTCACGAACGATTCCGCCGACCCCGGTCGCAGCTCCCTGGTAGGGTTCGATTGCCGACGGGTGGTTGTGGGACTCGACTTTCATGACAACGCAGAGGCCGCCGCCGATGTCTACGGCACCAGCGTTCTCCGCGCCGACCGTTGTCAACACGTGGTCGCCGCCGGATGGAAACAGCCTGAGAAGGGGCTTGCTGTTCTTATACCCGCAGTGCTCGCTCCACAGCGAGCCGAACATCCCGAGCTCAACTTCGTTCGGTTCGCGCCCCAGTCGCCTAACCAGGAGTTCGTACTCCGCCCTAGAAAGGGCAACTGCGTCGAGAGCCTCCTGGGAAACCACGACCGTAGCGTATCTGCGAGCACCGTCACGGGGTAGCCGAAAGGAACGATTCGGCGCGCCCGGGTTATACTCTCCCTAGCCGGCTACCCTCATGCGTACCGTTCTTTTGGTTACCGATCACCAAGACCTAGCAGCCTTCGCAAAAGAAATGGAGGCCAACGGCCTATCTGCGCAGGTAATGGAGTCGGTGTTATTTCACGCCGACAAGAGTGTGCCTCGAGTCGATGCGATCGTCCTCGACATGAGGGGTGTCCCAGGCGGCCTCAGTCTCAGTGGACGCGCTCTCAAGGACTTGAAAGAATCCGGTATCGCCTGCGTTCTGACCATCGAGCCTACGGACATCGAGAGACTGCCTGTCGATAGCGCGGCCGAGGACTTTCTCGTTCTTCCCGCCTCTGCAATCGAACTGTCACGACGTGTTGAGCGAGCTATCTGGAAGAAGCATGGCGTCGACTCCGACAACCGCCTTGACTGCGGCTCGCTTCAGATCGACCTTTCGAATTACCGAGTCTCTGTTCACGACGAGTCGGTGGTTCTCACCTTCAAGGAATATGAGTTGCTGCGTTTCCTGGCACTGAATTCCGGGCGAGTATTCACGCGTGAGCAGCTGCTGAACCGGGTGTGGGGTTATGACTACTTCGGCGGAGCGCGAACAGTCGATGTTCACATCCGACGAATTCGATCGAAGATCGAGGTTCAAGGCGATACGTTCATCGAGACCGTGCGCAACGTAGGTTATCGACTTGTGATCGAGGGTCGGACACAGTCCGCCGAGACCTAGATCTGACTGCGTTGCTGACGTAAAGGCCCGCTAGCCGCGCCGACCGTCCGCCATCTCTTTGAAGCGACTGCGTCCAACCGACACAAAAACCGCCTCGGCTTCGGCGCAAAGGGCCTCACCAGCATGGAGGGTCGCGGAGGTGAATATTTTCTTGCCCTCGACCCTATCGACCCGGCCCACGAACTCAAGATGCCGGTGAAGTGGGGTTGGTCGCCGGTATCTAACGGTAAGCGTGCCCGTCATGCCGGGATTTCCGGTTGTCGATTGGACCATCCCGAGCACCTCGTCGAAGGCCGCTGCAACCCACCCGCCGTGGAGGTGCCCGGGCGGGCCTTCGTAGGCCTGTCCGAAGACGCCTCCCCCGCGAACCTCGCCCTGTTCGACGACTAATTTAAGAGGCGGGGCAATAGCATTTCCCACGCCGATCACCGGACTACGGTCGAATAACGCATGAGTGTTACCAGAGTTTGACGACTCAGCAAATCCCCAGTGCGTGGCGCCACGAGGGCCCCGCTCGAGGCGATCCACAAACCCTTCAGCCACTTCGGCGGCCCGATTCAGCTCCTCAGCGCTCAGATCGGCATCGATTAGCAGGTGATTCATCTGCCTGATCGCGGCCGCGAGTCGCAGGCGGGCAGAGCGAATCCCTTCCGGCGGCCGATCATCCGGCACCCAATCTCTCATGTCCGCCATTTGCCCTGGTTCCGGGTCACTCATGGTGGTCCAAGCCTAGCGCGACAAGCCTGGTCCGTCTCGTGCGGAACGTGCCCGGATTATTCGATGTCGACAGTGGCGCCGGCTCCGGAGAGTTTCTCCTTGATAGATTCCGCCTCGTCCTTATCGATGCCCTCTTTGATGTTGACCGGAGCAGACTCGACGAGATCCTTTGCTTCTTTGAGGCCCAGACCACTAACCATCTCGCGGATGGCCTTGATCACGTTGATCTTGTTGTCGCCGAACGACTTGAGAACAACGTTGAACTCGGTCTTTTCCGCTTCGCCGCCGCCCGCTGCTGCCCCGTCTCCAGCTGCCGGGGCAGCTCCGCCAGTCATCACCATCGGGGCGGCTGCAGTTATCCCGAATTCTTCTTCGATGGCACTATTCAGATCACGAAGTTCGAGCAGAGTCATCCCTTTGATGATTTCCAGTGCATCTTCAACTTTTGCCATTTCTAATCCTCTTTCTAGTCTGGGTTGTGCACGTTGACAGCAGCCCTAGGCAGCTGCATCTTCGTCCAGCTGATTCGCCCTCGCCTCGATGAGGCCGACGAAGTTTCTCGTCGTCGACTGCAGCAGCCCGGAGAGGCTATAAAGCGGCCCCTGGAGTTTGCCGACGACATTGGCGATTAACTGCTCCCGTGAGGGCAGCGAAGCTAGCGACTCGACTTCGGCACGGTCCAGGACCTCACCATCGAGCCATGCACCGTAGATCTCCATATCCAGACGCTGCTGGCGAATGTACTCGACGAGTGCTTTCGCCGGCGCGATCGGGTCTTCGTAGCCGAGAATCAGCGCCGTCGGTCCGGTGACGATTTCGATCATCTCCGGCCTGCCTGCCTGCTCGGCCGCCATCTTGGTCAACGTGTTCTTAACGACCTTGACCTCAACATTGGCAGCTCGCATAGCGCGGCGAAAAGCTGTCATCTCGGCGACGTTCAGACCACGATAGTCGGTGCCGATCGCAATTAGGGTCCGCTCGATGCGATCCCTTGTGTCCTCGGTGAGTGCGACCTTCCGAGGAGTGGGCATAAACACCTCCATGTTGAGCCGAATCGATCTCGGCCCCGTATCGGATTGAAGCAAGAAAAAACCCGCCCGAAGGGCAGGGAAGGCGCGAGTCTCAAAGAATACTCGCGAATCCTTGCCTTGGCAGGCGCCTCCCGGCATTATCCCGCCGCCCATTGGCGGCTCGCATCTGGGACCTGCTGTCTTTGGCTGTTAACCAACCACAGCAAAGGTACGCGACGTCCATGCTCCGGCCAAGCCAGTGTCACAGCCAGTTTGCAGTTCCGGGGAAATGGCCAACATCAGCTGGCCTGAAGAGAAATCTGAGAGTTGCCATTTTCGAACATGTGTTCTAATATCGCGATCCCCATAGAGGAAGAACGCCAATGGCTGAAATCCTTCGCCGTAGCCGCCGGGACGCTCTGCCCGAAAACACAAAATACGCCGATACCGGCTGCCCGCTGTTCAGCGCCTGCCTCGAATGTCCGTTGGAGGAGTGCCAGTACGACAGCGCCAGCGGGGTCGCTGGCGCGAGGAGAAAAGCGAGGAACGATGCGCTCGTCTCGGCAGCCAGGGAGGAGGGGGCCTCGGCCTCCGATCTGGCCTCGATGTTCGGACTCTCCAGGCGAACAGTGTTCCGCGTACTCAGGCAGTATCAGCGGGGAGGATGAGGATAACAGGCCCTTTCAGCTCCTGGACCCACCCAGGGGGGCCTCATGCACCGACCCATCAACAACGTGGTACACATGCGTTGCCACACCTTCGATTACCCCGGGGTCGTGGCTCGCGCAGACGATGGTACCTTCATAGGCGGTGAGC